>RECI01000257.1 GCA_007694095.1 Balneolaceae bacterium
CTGGATGCTGGTAAAATGTATCGAACTACTGTAAACTGGGCAAATCAGATATGTGATTGGTTAAGGTAAAGCCGGGTTAAAATTGGTTTGTTTGCAGGGGAATTGGATACGTATTCCAGAATCCCGCATCTTATACCCAATCAAATCAGTATAGAGTTAAAAAAGAAAAGTAAAATTCCAACTGTATCAGCTAATACAACTTGCTTTTTCACTTACTGGCTGTTATGATGGAGAGAGTTTAACTTGAGAATAAACACATCATACACCGAGATGAAAATTCCAAAAATACTGCCCGCTATTATTACCTTCCTTCTTTTTTTTCTTTCATGCAGCAGCAAAACGTTTGATGATCACATCATTTTTACGAATGCCACAATCTGGGATGGTTATTCACTAACCATGCAGCCCAATTCCGCACTGCTCACATATGAAGGGAGGATTATTGATATCATCGATATGAACGACCCGGATTTTCCCGAGGGAGCTATTACTGTTGATCTTGAAAATCGTTTTGTGGTGCCGGGGTTAATCAATGCTCACGGGCATGTTGGCATGGCAAAGGGTCTGCAAACCGGCACTGCCGCTCATACCGTCGAAAATGTCAAAGAACAGCTTGCCCTTTATGCACGATATGGAATAACAACGGTGGTTAGCCTGGGAGATGAACCACAAGCGGCTTTTGATGTTCGTGACAATACAGATTTCGCTTCAGAAGGCCTTGCCCGGTTATTTATGTCGGGACCGGTACTAAGCCCCTCCACCCCCGAAGAGGCAGTAAACGCTGTGGGCAATCTCATGCAGCAACATCCGGACTGGGTTAAAATCCGGGTTGATGACGGACTTGGAACCCGGGAAAAAATGCTTCCCGAAGTATACGCTGCGGTTATTGAAGCTTCTCACAGCCATGGTGTGCCTCTTGCTGCTCATATCGTTACACTTGAAGATGCGAAAGGTATTGTGGAATTCAACGGCGACCTGATTGCACACAGCGTTCGGGACATGCCGGTCGACCGTGAGTTTATCGATATGATGCTTGACAGTGATGTATGTATTACTCCCACATTAACCCGTGAAGTATCCGTATATATTTATTCAGAACGCCCGGCGTTTTTTGATGATCCTTTTTTTCTCTCCGGGGCTGACCCTGAAATTTTGGAACAATTAACAGACCCTGAAATTCAGCAGCGTTATACTGGCAGAGCCGCCAATTATTTCCGTGAAGCCCTGCCTCTTGCAAAAGCAAATATGATGGCGCTGCACAATGCCGGAATACGGGTAGCTTTGGGTACAGATAGCGGGCCGCCGGCACGCTTCCATGGTTATTTCGAACACCTGGAAATGGAGATGATGCAAAATGCGGGTATGAATCCTATCGAAATACTTACTTCAGCTACAAGGTACGCTGCCGAATGTATGAACCTGGATGATGATATCGGCACTCTTGAGCCAGGCAAATGGGCCGATTTTGTTGTGCTAAATGAAAACCCGTTCGACGATATCCAGAACCTGAGAAATATTCACAGAGTGTATATCGGCGGAAATGCGATTCAACAAGTTGCATCACAATATTAAAAAAAAGGCCGGTGAGTTACCGGCCCTTTTTAAAAAAGTACTGATCGGGGTTTCTGTTATTTCACAGAATCCATGTACTCAATAAGTTCGACAACTTTTACTGAGTAGCCCCACTCATTATCGTACCAGGAAACTACTTTTACAAAATTGTCATTCAGGCCAATTCCTGCACCTGCATCAAAGATTGATGTTCGCGGGTCTGATAAGAAATCGTTAGATACAACAGCATCTTCAGTATAACCGAGAACTCCTTTCAATTCACCTTCTGAAGCAGCCTTCATAGCCTCACAAACTTTTTCGTAACTGGCTCCCTTTTCAAGGCGGCAAGTGAGGTCAACAACAGAAACGTTTGGTGTCGGAACCCGCAATGCCATACCGGTGAGTTTTCCATCGAGTTCCGGTATAACTTTACCTACCGCTTTTGCTGCACCGGTTGATGATGGAATAATGTTCTGATATGCACCTCTTCCGCCTCTCCAATCTTTTTTGGATGGGCCATCAACCGTTTTTTGAGTAGCTGTAACAGCATGTACGGTTGTCATCAAGCCTTCAACGATGCCAAAACTATCGTTCAGTACCTTTGCTATTGGGGCAAGACAGTTTGTTGTACAAGACGCATTCGATACAAAATTCATATCATTTGTATACGATTTGTGATTTACACCCATAACAAACATTGGTGTATCATCTTTTGATGGTGCAGACATGATTACTTTTTTAGCACCTGCATCAAGGTGAGCCTGGGTTTTGGCTTTGTCAAGGAACAACCCGGTGGCTTCTACGATGTACTCGGCACCTACCTCATCCCACTTCAATTCTGCGGGATTGGCAACAGAAGTTACCCTGATTTTTTTACCGTTAACAACTAGAGCTCCACCTTCGATAGACACGTCACCTTTAAACACGCCATGGGTAGAGTCGTATTTCAGCATATATGCGATGTAATCCACATCAAGCAGGTCATTAATGCCTACTACTTCAACGTTTTCTTTTTCAACGGCTACGCGGAATACTAATCTTCCAATTCGTCCAAATCCGTTTATCCCTACTTTAATTTTTGCCATAATTTTTACTCCTTATTCTATTAATTAGATCTGCTTTAGCAGTTATTGATTATTCATAATAAAATAACGGTTTATTCTCTCTCTATCCATTTTTAAAGCCTGATATTCCCATTAATTTGATGTGAAAGCGCTTTTAAATGAATGATTACCCGGGGCAAGTGCGTTGCCTTCACCAAAATTTCATAAACCCCGGAAATGTGAAGATATATCAGATATCTTCGTCGATTTCTACGTCATCCGGCGGCAGGTCACTGTCGTCAGATATCAGCTCATCCACAGAAGAGGAATCATCATCATCTTCATCATCAGTTGCGACCGGCGTTACTTTTTTTCGGGTTTGTACTTTTGCACCGGCACGCCTTAGTTGCATAACAATGTCCGGGTTATCATTATCTATTGCGATATTGAGTGCAGTGTCTCCATTCTTGTCGCGAAGACGTACATTGGCTCCGGATTCGAGTAAAAACCTAACAATAGAGGTGTGTCCTTCCCTGGCAGCCAGCATGAGGGCAGTTTGACCCCAGCGCTGCTGTGCATTGATATTTGCTCCTGAGTTCACCAGCAGTTCAACCGCTTCAGCATGTCCTTCCCGGGCAGCAACAACCAACGCAAGATCACCGATGGGAGTGCCCTTTTCAAGCAAATATTTCATGATTTCCATATTGCCGCTTTCAGCAGCACGGTTCAGGGCGGTACCCCCCATTTTTGTTTGCAATGCAGGATTCGCTCCGTTTTCAATAAGATATTTAATAACATGAAGATGGCCGTTTTCAGATGCATAAATCAGGGCAGATGACCCGTTTTTACTTACTTGGTCAATATCTTCACCCTTTAAGTGAAGTTCTTTTACCTTATTCAGGTTACCTTCCCTGGCGGCCTGTAAAAATGATGATAGCTCCATTTTTTTATTAACTATTTCAGAATTATAATTTCATCTTTTATAAAGATTGATCTGTATATCTCAAAAAAAGATCACTTAATCAACCTCTCTGTGCAAATTCATCTATTTTAAAAAACTTTTTCTGCATCTTCACGGTTTTCACCGGCTGTGTGCAGTTTAACAGCATCAAATAAAAGGTTCAGACAGTTCATAAGTATTTGCGAAATCAGTACCGGTCATTCTTTTTTTACCGGGCAGTTGTAATTTCTTAATTTCGATTGAACCACTGCCGCATCCGGCCAACAGTTTCCCGTCGCTGTATTCCAGGTGCCCCGGCTTTAACCTGGTGCCATTATTTGGCACAGCCTGGTGAATATTCACCTTTTCTCCGCTGAAATTGCACCACGCCAATGGAAATGGATGCAATCCCCGGATTAAATTATGAACTTCTGCGGCATTTTTTTCAAAATTTATTCGTGTATTCCCCCGAACCAGTTTAGGCGCGGGAGTAGCCAGTTCATCGTTCTGCGGCAGTCTATTATATGTGCCTGAAGCAATATCATTAACCGACTGCAGCAGTAAATCTGCACCCATTTCTTTTAGCCTGTTATATAAATCACCGGTTGTTTCATTCGGACCTATTCCTATTTTTTTTTGATTGATGATTTCCCCGGTATCAACCTTCTCATCAAGAAAAAAAATGGTGCAGCCGGTCTCCTTTTCACCGTTGATAATTGCCCAGTGAATAGGTGCTGCACCCCGGTATTTGGGCAGCAAAGATGCATGAAGATTAATTGAACCCAATCCTGGGATTTCCAGGATGGATTTCGGTAAAATTCTGAACGCCACAATTACAATGAGATCAGGTTCAATAGCTTTTAACTGATTCCGGAATTCAATTGAACTCAGGTCTTCAGCATCAATAACAGGATAGCCTAGCTCTGCTCCCTTTTTTTTCACTTCAGTTGGAACAGGGTCTCCTCCCCTGCTTCTTCGTTTATCAGGGCTGCTTACCACTGCCTGAATGTTATGGTGTGAGGATGCCAGTTTTTCGAGACTTGGCACCGCAAAATCCGGTGAACCCATAAAAACGATACTCAGCGGGTTCATTCCTGCTCTACCGGTTGTTTTGGCATGAGCGGGTATTCGGTCTCCAATATTCCCGCCTTAATTTTTTTTAGAGTATTTCTGTGAAGGCGGCGGCGAAAAGCGCTCAAATAGTCAAGAAACAAAATGCCATTGAGGTGATCATATTCATGTTGTATAACCCGTGATATCCAGCCATCAGCTTTTAAAGCCTGGTCATTAAAATTCCGGTCTTTGTATTTAATGATAATTTCTGCCGGACGGCTCACATCATCCCTTACTTCAGGAATGCTTAAACAACCTTCTTCCATTATAAGATGCTCTCCCTTTCTGGCAACAATCTCAGGGTTAATAAAAACCATGGGTCCCAGATCTTCCTCGTCATCATACTCTTCAGTCATTACATCGGCATCCATTACAAATAATTGCAAAGGTTTCCCGATTTGGGGTGCCGCCAATCCTACACCTTTAGAGTTATACATGGTTTTGAACATATTATCGATAAGCAACTGCAATTCTACACTATCTGACTCTATCGTGGCAGTTTTTTCTCTTAGAACGGGATCGTTATATGTTACGATTGGTAAAATTGCCATACCTACAGCTCAGGACGAGCCTCTAAAAAATGTTGCAGTATTAAAGCGGCAGCAGCCTGGTCAACCCGGCCTTTTTTTCTTCGTTTCATCTTGGGAACACCTGATTCAACCATAATATTTACAGCCTCGCGGGAGGTATAACGCTCATCCATAGTATAGATTTTGATTCCCTTGAATTTATTCCTTAACCTGCTCATATACTCTTTAGCAAGTGTAGTGGCATGAGTTGGAACACCCTCTGGGGTTAAAGGCCACCCGACAACAATCCCCCATACGGGCCCTTCCTCCGTAATTTGTTTTTCTATTTCTAAAATTGAATCATTGGGTGAAAATGTACCAATCGTATTGGCAAATTTCCGAAATAAATCAGTTCTTGCCAGCCCTACTCTTTTGCTGCCTACATCTACACCCAATATTCTTCCATACTCAGCCAAGCGGCAGTATTATTTTAAATCCTTAAGTGGTGTTTTAAGAAATTTTTTGAGCTTTTTACTTGGTTTGAAGTGAGTTTTTCTGTGCGCGGGCACATATATCACTTCATTGGTTTTTGGATTGCGTGCCTTGGGTTTTGCTTTTGTTTCTTTTACTTCAAACACGCCAAAATTTCTGAGTTCAATTCTGCATGTTGGGTCTGCCGCAAGCATTTTTGCACGCAGTGCATCAATCACACTATCCACCCATGGTTCAGCCTGGTTTAAGGGGACATCCATCTTATCCGCAACTGTTCGAACAATATCTCGTTTCGTGTATGTTACCATTTTTACTTGTGTTTTAGATTAGTATTCACTCCACTGTATGGTTTACAGCATATCTTCAATAAAAATATAAAGATTTACGAAAAGGGCATATATTTTTTTTGTTCTAAGATAAATATAAGTGTTTGTACCTATTTTACATAAGATATTTCACTCATACCGTATCACGGTTTTTATACCATCTACTCTTTCCAGTTTTTGAATAATTTTTTCGAGATGTTTTAAATCATTTACGTACGCTGTTATCACTCCTTCAAACATACCGCCTTCACTATTCACATTTATGCTTTTCATATTGGTTTGTAGGGATTTGGACAGCACCTCTGTTAAATCGTTAACAAGTCCCACCCTGTCTTCTCCGATCACTTTTATGCCACCCAGGAACTGAGTATCAATATTTCTTGCCCACGACACATCAATGATCCGTTCACTATCGGTCCTGATCAAATGATGTGCATTTTTGCAATTTGACCGGTGTATTTTCACATCGCCATTTCTGCTTATAAAACCAATAACATTATCCCCGGGTATGGGATTACAGCAATTCGCATAAGAATATTTTACATTAGTTAATTCCCCTTCAACAAGGAGTGCCTTTCCGTCGCCAACCGATCGTGCTGTAGTGAAATACTCTTCCGGCGCCTGCTCACTAATCTGTTTTTTATGATCTTCGGACTCATCATCAAGCCTTCCTTTGCTCTTGAGCTGTTTTACACGCTTAAAGAGTTCATTCACTCCGAAAGCCCCGGAACCTATTTCATAAAACATTTCCTGGGCATCGTTAAACTTGAAGCGTTTGGCTACTTTTGTAAGTTCCTGATCAGAAATCTCTATCTTCCCTTTTGCTGCACGTTTTTCCCACAACTCCCTTCCCTGATTAGCAATTTTCCTCTCTTTTTGTTTGATAAACTGGCGAATTCTGGCCTTCGCTTTGTGGGTTACCACATCCTCCATCCAGTCCGGGTTCAGGTTTATTTTATTGCCTGTAATGATTTCAACCTGATCGCCTGATTTGAGCTTTTGTCTTAGTGGCATCATTTTGCCATTCACTTTGGCAGCCAGCGCCCTTTCGCCTATTTCACTGTGTATTTCAAAAGCAAAGTCAATACACGAAGCCCCGTTTGGCAATGTTTTCAGCTCACCGTTAGGTGTAAAAATATATATTTCATCATGGTACAGGTTCAGCTGAAAATCCTTAACAAATTCTGTGGCGGCATCCGGCCGTGGTGCATCCAAAACATCACGAACCCAATGCACAAATTTATCGAGTTCATTGCTGCCACTGTTATTCCCCTCCTTGTACTTCCAGTGCGCTGCAAGACCCTGTTCTGCAATATAATCCATCTTCCTTGTGCGAATCTGAACCTCTACTTTACGCCCTTGTTTCGTAATCACTGTTGTGTGAAGGGACTGATATCCATTTGCTTTTGGTACGGAAATGAAATCCCTGAATCTTTTGGGGATGGGAGTATACCAGTCGGTGATAACGGAGTATACGCGCCAGCAATCTTCCTTGGTATGGGGTTCCTCCAGAATAATCCGGATCGCAAACAGGTCATAAATTTCTTCGAAGGGTTTTTGCTGCATCTGCATCTTGCGATAGATGGAATAGATGTGCTTTGGCCTCCCTTTTATCTCAAAATTAAACTTCTGTTCTCCGAGTTCGGAGGTAATTGGCTGCATAAACTCGTCAATAAAAATTTCACGCGCCTCTTTCTTTTCACGCAATTTTCGAACCAGAAATTTATATGAATTCGGGTCGATAACTTTGAAGCTAAGATCTTCAAGCTCATTTTTTATTTTAAAAAGGCCAAACCGGTGAGCAAGAGGTGCATAAAGCTCCATTGTTTCCGTAGCTTTATTCAGCTGCTTTTGCTTTGGAAGATGTGAAATCGTACGCATGTTGTGCAGGCGATCAGCAAATTTAATGAGCACAACCCTGATGTCATCAGCCATCGAAAGCAGGAGTTTCATAAATGTTTCTGCCTGCTTGGTATCCCTGTTTTCGAAGACACCCATGATTTTTGTGAGCCCGTCTATGATGTGCATTACGGTAGAACCAAATAATACTTCAATGGTTTTGAGCGTAACGCTTGTATCTTCAACAGTGTCATGAAGCAACGCTGCTACTACCGATACATCATCAATATTAAACTCTTCTGCCATTATTTTGGCAACTTCAACCGGGTGCAGATAGTAGGGCTCACCTGATGCTCTCGTTATATTCTCATGAGATTTGCAACACAGCTTAAATGCTCTTGTAACAAGATCCTCATTAACCGAATCCAGGTGCTCATGACATAATCTTAGCAATACAACAAGATTACCCTTCTGTTGCCGGTCTAACTGATACTGGTCAATTTCTTCGCGGATATGTGTATCCACTTTTGGCATAAGCAATAACAACGATTTATTTATCCGTTACAGCAATAACTTCAATTTTAGTAACGTAGTTCACATTCTTTAATATTATAAAAAGTGATAGTTTAAATTAGAATTTTTTTCTGATCATAAGCCAACATAACTTTTATAACGTTTCAAAAATCCTTTCCAACTTATTTTTTACACTAATTCTCAATTCTGGCAAATGGCTTGAGGGTAAGGTCATCTTGCAAATTTTCCCTCATTTTCAACGCACCTGTAATTGCAATCATAGCCGCGTTGTCGGTACAATATTGAATTGATGGAATCATCAGGTTCAGGCCCGTTTCACTGGCGTAAACCATTATTTTATTGCGCAGCATCGAGTTCGCAGATACCCCCCCGGCAACCATTACATTCTGCACCCCGGTTTTATTTACCGCTTTTTTCAGTTTCTCAACCAAAACGTCGGTTATTGCTTCAGATATACTTGCACAAATATTGTTTAGATTTTTTTGAACAAACTTTTCCCCTGCATCCTGAACATAGTATAAAACACTTGTCTTTAACCCTGAAAAACTGAAATCCAGCCCATTGTCAATCATCGACCGGGGAAATTGATGAAAGCTGCCATCGCCATCCCGCGACAGCCTGTCAACAACCGGCCCGGCAGGATAGGGCAGGTTCAATATTTTCCCAATTTTATCGAATGCTTCTCCTGCCGCGTCATCCCTTGTTTTACCCAACAGTTTATGATAAAATAATTTTTCTGTATATACCAGCCGTGTATGCCCCCCTGAAACGATCAGCGCCACAAAAGGATACACTTCTTCATGTTCAATAAAATTAGCGTACATATGAGCATCAATATGGTTTACGCCTATTAACGGAATATTATTGGCTACTGCCAAACCTTTGGCAAAACTAAGGCCAACCAATAATGAACCCATTAAACCCGGCCCATTTGCTACTGCAATTCCATCGATGTCATCAAGGCCGGTACCGGCTTCTGTCAGTGCCTGGTCAACCGTGCGCATTATGGATGTGTGATGTGCCCTTGAAGCAAGCTCGGGAACCACTCCTCCGAATTTTTCATGTATTGCCTGTGATGCGATGATGTTCGAAAGTATTTTTCTGTCTGCATATACCGAAGCTGCGGTCTCATCACAGGATGATTCAATGCCTAAAATCTTCATATAGAATCTTGATCTTTAAAAAAGTTCTGTCTGTTTTCTTATCCCAACGCCCGTACAGATATCCTGACCCGCATTTTGTTTAAAGTATAGACTGGTGTTATAATGTTCAAAACATAAGGTCTAAGATATTTGAAGCATACGCTCAATTGGAAGAAGTGCTTTATCTGCTAGTTCTGCCGGCACTTTCACTTCATACTGTTCGAATTTCAGGGCATCATACAGATTTTCCAGGGTAATCATCTTCATATAATCGCAAACCGAGTCCTCACTGGCGGGGATAAATTGTTTACCCGGGTTTTCTTTCTGCATCCGATGTAAAATACCTGTCTCGGTTGCAATAACAAATGTTTCCGCTACAGACTCTTTCGCTCGTTGCAGCATACCGCTTGTTGAATAAACATGCCCGTCTTTACAGTTGAAGTACATGGCCGATTTCATCATACAGGAAGTAGAACATCCACATTCAGGGTGAATCAGAAATTCAGCATCAGGAAATTCTTTCTGTTTTTCAGCCAGATCCAATTCACCAATTTTTTCATGAACATGACATGCACCTTGCCATATTGTCAATTCACGGCCGGTTATCATCTCTACATAAGCTCCCAAAAATTTATCGGGCAAAAAGAGAATTTGCTTGTCATCAGGTATAGATTCCACTACACCAACAGCATTCGATGAGGTACAACAGTAGTCACTCTCCGCTTTTACATCAGCTGTTGTGTTAATATACGAAACAACCACCGCCCCAGGGTTCAGAGCTTTCCATTCACGCAATTGCTCTGCCGTGATACTGTCGGCCAGTGAACATCCTGCATCCAAATCCGGAATCAACACCTTTTTGTTGGGTGATGTGATAGATGCCGTTTCAGCCATAAAATGTACACCGCAAAATACTATAATGTCCGCATCGGTCCGAGCCGCCTGTCTGGAAAGCCCAAGTGAATCTCCAACATAATCAGCAATATCCTGAATCTCAGGAATTTGATAATTATGAGCGAGAATAACGGCATTTTTTTCTTTTCTAAGTTCGTTTATTTCTTTGAAAAGTTCTTCTGTTGTTTTGCTTGCCATAAGTGTAATTAAATAAATTAAGTTATCTTGGATTGGTTATATTTTTTACCGCTTTTTCATCGTGTAGAGAATACCTGCTCTTCGCTTTTTTATCAGAACATCTCCGTTAACTGCTGGCTTATGTCAAAAGCAGCAGCCGAATGGGTCAGAGCACCGATAGAGATATAGTCTACACCTGTTTCTGCCACCTCAATTATTCGGTCTGCCATAATATTGCCAGATGCCTCGGTCTTTGCACGATTTCCAATAAGAAGTACGGCTTTGCGCATGGTTTCAATGTCCATGTTATCAAGCATGATAATGTGAGCACCAGCCTCAACCGCCTCTTCTACCTCGGCAAGAGAAGTGGTTTCAACTTCAATTTTTAAGCCGGGATTGTGCGAACGAACATTTTCAATTGCAACTGTAATACTTCCGGCGGCATGTATATGATTGTCCTTGATCATTGCCATATCGTATAAACCCATCCGGTGGTTGGTGCCGCCACCTGCTTTCACAGCGGCCTTGTCTAGCAATCTCAAACCCGGCACGGTTTTTCTGGTATCCAGTATTTTTGTAGGATACCCATCAAGTATCCGGTTCATTTCTGCCGTTTTAGTGGCAATCCCTGACATTCGCTGGGCAAAATTAAGCGCAACTCTCTCACCTGTTAAAATAGTGCGGCAGCTCCCCTCTATTTCAGCAATTACAACCCCGGCTGTGATGCTGTCTCCATCGTGTAATTTGGATTTCCAGAGAATATTTTTATCAAGATGCTCAAAGACACGTTTTGCAATATTCAGGCCTGCAATTATACCAGATTGTTTGGCAATCCACACTGCTTTTGCACTTTTTCCTGCGTCAACAATGGCCTGAGTGGTTACATCACCATCGCCGATGTCTTCTTCAAGAGCTCGTTGAATCAATTCATCAATCCACTCCACTGCAAACACTTCCATCATCTCCATGAAACCGCCTTATTCTTAATTTGGATTTGACCTGTATCCTTACTCAGCTGAAAACGAACAGGCTCCTGCTCAGGATTCACCCCGGGAAAATCCGCACGGTAGTGAACACCTCTGCTCTCTTCTCTTGTCAATCCGGCCAGTACAATCATCTCGACAAGTTTTAACATCTCTCTCATACGGAGAATGTAGTATTCGTTCCCGTAATGATAAACAGCTGTTTTGAGATCTTTATTGATCTGATGAAGCGCAAGAGCCAATCCTTCTTTATGGCGCACTATACCGGCATTCCGGTTCAGCAAAGAGGTCACTTCCTTCTTCTGCTCAAGAAAAGGCATCTTCAGGTCATTCGATACAGTCAGCTTTTTTGTAAGAATAATATTCCCAAAGGAGCCTTTTTTATGATTTCGGGCATGATCAACAGCCCGTTTACTGAACACCAGACATTCCAAAAGAGAGTTGCTGGCTAACCGGTTAGCACCATGCACACCTGTGGCAGCCACCTCCCCACAGGCATATAGGCCATCAATGCCAGTTTGACCATTAATATCCGTTTCTATACCTCCAATACAATAATGGGCAGACGGAGCCACCGGAATTCCCTGCCTTGATATATCGATTCCATTTTTTTCGATGCGACCGATTAACGAAGGGAACCGCTGCCTGATTTTGTTTGTATCGAGATGGGTTACATTCAGGCAAACAAAATCTTCATGTTGGCACTCTATCTGACTCACAATCTCTTTAGTCACCACATCCCGTGGCGACAGCTCGCGGGCGGGATACTTTTCCATAAAACGTTCATGTTTCGAATTGTATAATCGGGCTCCCTCTCCCCGAAGTGCTTCACTGATTAAAAATCCATTTCCTTTTTCACAATAAAATGCTGTTGGATGAAACTGAACAAACTCAAGATCTTTTAATACCGCACCATGATTGTAGGCAAGCCACAAGCCGTCGCCGGTTGATGTGTGAGGATTTGTAGACCGTCCATAAAGGGCCGAATAGCCTCCTGTAGCAAGAATTGTTGCCTTACTCAGTATCTGAATGGACTCATTGCGTTCATACTGATAAGCCACTACCCCAAAACAACGGTTTTCAGTACAAATCAGATCGTAAATAAATGTATTCTGAAGTACTGTAATACGTGGTTCATTCCGAATTTTCGATATCAGAAATTCAACCATCACTTTACCTGTGGAAGCTCCCTCTGCATGTAAAATCCGTCGATCTGAGTGGCCGCCTTCCAGTCCCAGCGACAGGTGTTCTCCCTTTCTTTCAAAAGGCATCCCTTTTTCCACCAATTCCCTGACCCGTTCCGATCCTTCTTTTACAAGGATTTCAACAGCGTTTTCGTTACAGTAACCACGCCCGGCGTTTATTGTGTCGTTGATATGGCTTTCATACGAATCTGGTTGTTGAAGTACGGCCGCAATTCCGCCCTGTGCCCAGTAACTGCTGCTGGCATCAAGTTTTGATTTGGTGACCAGTATAACCGTGCCATACATTGCAGCATGTAATGCGGCATTTATACCAGCCAGGCCACTGCCTGCAATTAAATAATCAGATTTTAATATCACCAGCTTCACATGAAGCGATTTTTTATTCATGCTGAATATAACAGATATTCAGTTCATGATCATACAGTAGCCGTTCCGGCATTTAAGAATGTAACTCTGATAAGCAAATTATTGATATGAACCAAAATGAAAAAGCCTTTGCCTTATAATAAAGGAAAGGCTTTTTCCAAATCTGATTCATTCATACTCAGGACTTGTTCTTGTCGTCATCGTCCTCATCAACTACTTCAAAGTCGGCATCTACGGCATCATCGCTACCCGGTGAACCATTAGCTTCGCCCTTGGTACCGGCATCGGCTGTTTGCCCGCCAGCCTCAGCCGCCTGGTAAATCTCCTGGGAAGCAGCTGCCCATGCTTTATTCAGTTCGTCGATGGCATTGTCGATCTCATCGGTTTTTTCTGTCTTATGCAATTCTTCAAGTTTCGTAAGGGCTTCCTCGATTTTGGTCTTGTTGCCCTCCGAAATTTT
>RECI01000193.1 GCA_007694095.1 Balneolaceae bacterium
GAATATACAGTTCCATCCCTAAATCAGCTTCAACTCTGGAAGGTGCCCCGACAGGCTTGTCGGGGCACTCTTCCAGGTTTTCGCTCAACAGTAAAGTTGTAAATTTTATGTTGGAATTAAGACTCTTATATCTTAATTTATAGATGTGAAAAGGATCTACTCTTCCATATTACTCATTTCCTTTCTTACCGGGGCCATTCAGCCAATGGTGCCGTTATTGGAGTATCACTTCTTTAAGGAGAGTATTATCGAGCTTTTTTGTGTGAACCGGGATGTACCGGATTCTGATTGTCAGGGTTTTTGCTACCTCACGAATCAAATCGAGGAGAGCCAGGAGAATCAACCCGACAACTGGGCAGCACATGCCGAATACTATCCCGGAACCGTTTTGCCGGATCATAATACAGATATGAACCTGTTCCCCAAAAAAGATGACCCGTTCATCCAGGTACCTGTATATGGTTTAATGCTATCCCTGAAAACAGACATCCCACCTCCAAAAAACAACTGAGTTCGCGGGCAGGTAAAATTCCCGCTGCATCAAGTCCGGTTATTTAATCACTTCAACCGGCGGTTTCCCCGTTAGCGTTAATATATAGGCGCTTAGAGAGCCGCTAATACCAACAAGTTGTACATCATTTGATTTGTGATGAACCGATTTATGAATAAAAAAAAATCGGTCATTCGATTTATCGGTTCTTCGGTCTATCGCAAATCATTAAGTGTCTTTTAAATTTATATATCATGAACAATTCAAAAAAAACATTTTCTCTTGTCATCGCCATGTCTATGGTTCTGATGGCCTTCGGCGGGTGCAGCGATTCAAACTCTCCCGACATGGAAAACCCGGAACCGGATCTTTATAAACTCGGTGCCTTTACCGACAATGGCATTACTGTTACAGCCTATGCCAATGCACCGCTTTTTGTAGGCTATAATGAAATCTTTTTGGACGTGCAGCAGGAGAATATCCGCCTGCACAACACTCAATTCCGGTTTTTGCCGATGATGCATATGGAGGCACATTCCCATGCCTCACCATACGAAAGCCCCGGCAGCATGCGTGACGATATTCACACCCTCCATGCAGCCTGGGTCATTTTTACGATGCCGAGCGGAATGATGGGATCATGGGAACTGCAGGTAACGGCAGAAAATCCCTCAATCACCGGTACAGAGGCAAGCGGAATCATACCGGTAGAAGTGGAAGGTTCAAACCGTGTAAAAACATTTATAACGGAAACCCAGGCACGGTATGTTCTTACATGGATAGAACCTTCATCGCCCGAAGTGGGCCTGAATGATCTTACCATTTCTCTGCACAAGCGCGATTCTATGATGAGTTTTCCACCCGTAACGGATGCCGTTTTTACGTTTGAACCATGGATGCCATCGATGGATCACGGATCGAGCAATAATGTGGATCCTTTTCATACAGGGAACGGCTTTTATTCAGGAAAGGTCAATTTTAACATGACTGGTGACTGGGAACTGAGGTTCGGTGTCGAAATTGACGGTGAAGACGCCGGGTTACATGTTTTTGAACTGGACTTTTAAACAGAACCGCGCCATGAAAGTGTTATTTTTAACCACATTCTTCATCATTGTTCATTCATTGGGTATGCAAGTCTCTCCGGCTTCACCAGGGGGAAAGATATCGGGAAAAGTAATGGATGCCCAGACTCATGAACCTGTACCGGGAGCCCATGTTTACCTGGAAGGGAGAGAAAACGGTACTGTTACCGATCTTAACGGAAATTTCGAAATAGAACATTATCCCGGGTTTTCAACGCTGGTGATCAGCCACCTGGGATTCCGGGTATCTTACGTTGAGCTTGGTGACACTGATCTGCATGCACCGCTTACGGTATATCTTGCCGCGGTACCTATCCGAAGTGATGATATTATCATTACAGCCGGACGGATGCAGATGCGCTATTCGGGAGTATACAGCGATACAAAAACCCGTGCAGTGGAAGACCATATGGGTGCCATTCCCGGCCTTGATATGGTGACCCGTGCCAATTTTGCAAAAGATCCCGTGATCCGCGGTTTGCGGGACAGCCGTGTCAATGTTCTGATTGACGGCATGCGCCTTACCCCCGCCTGTGTTGACGGTATGGATCCCGCTACTGCATATGTGGAAGCAGACAACCTGCAATCCATAGAAATAAGCCGGGGACAGGATAATCAACTCATATCATCTACTGCACCGGGAGGTTCTGTCAATTTTGTGATGGCACGTCCGGCTCTCAATAGTGGCTTTTTTGGAAATGTGGAAACAGGTTATCATACAGTAAGCCACCAGAGAAGTATACAGGCAGCACTGTCATACGGCAATGAGAGATGGGCAATACGTACATCCGGAACATACAGGGATGCGGGGGACCTTCAGCCAGGAAAAGGTGCCCGCATTGCCGGGTCAGGTTTAAAAAAAGGGAATGTTTACACATCCATACTTTACAGGCCCTTTGAAAATCACAGGTTTAACCTGAGGTATATCGGTGATTTTGCCGGAAAAATCGGGTATCCCATGCTTATTATGGATACCCGGCGGGCCGATGCCCATATTACCGGCATTGAGCACACCTGGAATAATCCGTCGGAAAACATACACACCATCACAACAAACCTGTACCTGAACCATGTTCAGCACTGGATGGATGACTACGACCGGGATGTTACCCAACGTGATGTGATGGCAAACATGTACATGCCAATGTACGGTGAAACAACAACAGCGGGGGTGACCAGCGAATTGAATGCTTCATCGGGGAGTCGCCTGATCCATCTCAAACTGGAGCTGTTTTCCATTGATGCTTTTGCAGATATGCTGATGGAGCATGTCGATTCTTCCGTTCGCGACATGTACCTCGTGAACCTTGGGGATGTGTCACAATATCATGGGGTTATCTCACAAAGTATCCGTTACTTTACGGAAAATAACTGGATTTTCGGCGCAAATGCTCATGCTGAATTTGGCACCAGCCGGATCCGAGAAAAAAGTGCAATCGCCACATACCGGGCCGAATATCCGGGAATATCAACACTTGAACCAACCGATTTCGGCTATTCGGCAGGGTTATCTGCAGAAAAACAGGTGAGTGAATGGTTTATGTCGGGAATCCGAATATCCGACGGGAGGCGGCTGCCAGGCCACCTCGAAAGGTACGGCTATTACATCTACCAGCCTCTCGACGGGTTTTTCTATTACGGGAATCCCGCACTCAAACCCGAGCGTAGCAGTCAGGCAGAAGTATTTATCACCCTTGGGAATGAACATTCACGGTTGAGTAACAGTACATCATTATGGGTAAACAGGATGGAAAACTATATCGCGGGCAGCCGTATTGACCGCTATTTTAAGCGATACGACAATATGGGAGTTGCGACACTCACCGGTTTTGAAACAGACATCAGTGCCAGGATAAACAGCCGCTGGAGTTCCGCTGCTTCGGTATCATATGTTTTTGGGCAGCACAATGAACTGGATGAACCCCTGCCGATGATGCCGCCGTTAAAAGGGGCGGTTTCGCTGCAGCGGGAGGCTGAGATTGTTTCCTTAGAAACCCGTCTGCGCTGGGCTTCAGCTCAAAACCGGGTTGCAGAACAGAACAGCCTGGAAACCCGTACTTCAGGTTACGCTCTATGGGATGTGTATACACGGATTCAGCTTACACAAAACATTATGCTGCAGATTGGGGCAGAAAACCTCCTGAATACCTTTTTTGTGGATCACCTCAGCGTAAACTCCATGCCCGGTGCCGGCAGGAATATCCATGGGGCGCTGCGGGTTACATTCTGATAAATTTTTCAACATCCCCGGGAAAATTGATATTGCGAAGTTCATTCTCCATCACACGAATATGTTCCAGGTGAAGCTGTTCAAGAAACTTCATAACCATCCGCTGGCCGCCATCAATCCATTGCTGCAGGTTTGCAGAGATGTTGCATTTGTAAAGCCCGGCCAATGGCTGAACAACTTCACCGGCACATAGTGTGGCTGCATCAGTGTTTTCCGATAACGTATATTCAGAAAGAATCTTCATCGTAGAATCCGCCAGAAAGGGGACATCCACAGGAATTACGGCTATTTGCTGATGGTGCAGTTCTGCATCCTTAAGTGCGGCAAGAAGTCCTGACAGAGGGCCGGCATTCCCGAGAACATCCGGAATTTGACGATTTGGGGTATCATAGTGGTTGGAACCGCTCAGCAGGATGATTTGATCAAAAAAAGGGAAAGCCCTGCGAACCTGCCTCTCGAGCAGAGTTTCACCATCAAGCTCAATCAGTGCCTTATCGCGCCCCAGCCGGCGCGACCCGCCTCCGCAGAAGATATATAAAGGTGTTGGATGAATCACGGTGTTGTTAATCAGGGTCCAGCGATAATCGTACGAAATTTTTCATTCGATAATCAGCAGATTCAAAGTATGATAAAGTAAAAAAAATAAAAGAATTCCTTATCGAACATCTCCACTCGGGGATAAAACGCACCACCCCAGCCGTCCCCGAGCGATGCTCTCCTTGAGGCCCGGTATCAAATCGAAGGGGTCATCCCGAATCGTTGAGCCCGGGTACCTGATGACAGATCCCTTATCGAACATCCCCACCTCAGCCCTTCGACAGGATTCATCATTTTTCAACACATCACCGGCGCAGCGTTATATCGCATATTAGATATCATATCAAAACCATATGTATTACCTGTTCAGTCTGAAAATAGAATTCCTGTATTACTGAATGGCGTTATTTCGACAACATCACCTGGCTGAACTACAGTTTCAGGCTCTATCCTCACATAGGCATGATTCCCTTTATACAACTGCATCAGGTGCGAATGCATGTTGCTTTCGGTGGTAACCGTTAGCCTCTTTTCACTGTCAAAACCCAGATTTCCTGTAAGAAACAGCGTTTTAGCGCTTCTGTTATTTTCGATCCGGTTCGTTATGAAAGCCTGACCAACACCTGATTTCATTCCTGTGAGATGCCGTATCAGCCGTCGTGTATAATATTCAGCCGTAAAAACAGCAGATACCGGGTTGCCGGGCAGATGGAAAAAAGGAATGCCACCCAATCTTGTAACCGTAAAAGGTCCGCCGGGTTTTTGTCTTACTTTGCGTACAATCACATCAGCTCCAAGAGATTTCATCGATTCAGGCAGATAATCATAACGGCCAGCCGAAATGCCGCCGGTGGTAATCACGATATCTGCCGACTCTCTCAGCTCTTCCATTCTTTGGGTAACGGCATCCGGGTTGTCTTTCAGCACCGGCCATCTTTTTGCATCTACCCCGGGCCAGGAAGCTGCAAGCGCCTCAAGTACCGGGCCATTGCTGTCCATGTTTTCATCTATTTCAGTACCCGTAACCTGTATCGCAAGCCGCAGTTTCTTGAGTACCCTGCAGGTTTTATTGCCCGATTCAATGATAAGTCCCATTTCATATGGCCGAATGAGCGCACCTTTTTCCAGAACAGTACCTCCTTTCCGGTAACCTTCCCCTTTTTGGCGAATGGGGTTTCGGGCCGGAATTTGGAGAACCGTCACACTTCCGTTTTGTTCTTTTACAAGTTCAACAGGAACCACGCTGTAATTGCCGTTTGGCACCGGGGCGCCGGTCATGATTCTTGAAGATGTTCCCGGCTCAATTGGTGCAGGCTGCCGGTATTCCGGGCGGATTTCTCCGGCAACATGAAACGTTTTGCGGCCATGAGTAAGGTCTTCGGTAAGGAAGAGGAATCCATCCATAGCAGAATTATCAAATCTCGGTACATCCCTGGTGGCCCGGATATCAGATGAAAGAACACGGTTCAGTGTTTCAGCAGCATTCAGATCTTCTGAGCCGGGATTTATGAAACAGCGATTTAAAATGAATTCAAGTGCCTGGTTTACGCTTACATTTACGGCTGTATCACCTGTTTCCATGTTAAAAAATTGGTGTAAAATGAGAAATTATTTGTGAGATTCGTTTTTGAAAAGTATGTTATTCGGGTGTCTTGTGAAAGTAAACCTTGTGATGCTTCTTTTACCGGGAAGATCAGGAGGTATCTAAATAATCGGAATGCTGTCTCACCGGGATTGTTAAACGGTTCCGGATTTATTCAACGATAAACATATCAAATGTCGAGCACCAAACTGCAAGCCGGGAAGAAACTGCCTCCGGATGAACCTTCGCAGGAGTACCTGGGTTATAGCCGGCGCGATTTCCTGCGGCTTGCTTCATTATCCGCTGCCGGAGTTATTACCGGCTCGCTGATGTCGGCCTGTGGGGAACTGTGGGAACGGCAGGACGTGATTCCGGTCAGCAGCTGGCACCAGGGAGTGTGCCGCTTCTGCGGAACAGGCTGCGGTATTCAGATAGGGATGAATGCCGGGCGTGTGGTGGATGTGAAAGGCGATCCTGCCGCCCATAACAGGGGGCGTCTCTGTATCAAAGGTATTCTGAACCGTGAAATTCTTTATGCAGATGACAGGCATCTCTATCCACTGATACGGAAAAACGGTGAACTTGAACGGGCATCGTGGGATGAAGCAATGGAATTGATTGCCTCGCGGTTCAGCAGGGCAATTGAAGAGAAAGGGCCCGACAGCGTTGCCTACTATGGAAGCGGGCAGCTCTTTACCGAAGAGAGTTATGCGGCCAATAAACTTTTTAAAGCGGGTATAGGCACGAATAACGTCGACGGAAATCCGCGCCTGTGTATGGCCTCGGCGGCTGCAGCTTATACAAGCGTGTTTGGGAAGGATGAGCCGATGGGGTGTTATGAGGATACCGATCATGCCGACTGTTTTTTTATTACAGGTTCCAATATGGCTGAGTGCCACCCGATTGTTTGGGAACGTGTGCTCGACAGGAAGCGTGAAAGGCCGCAGACCTATATTATTGTTGTTGATCCACGAAAAACCAGTACAGCTAAACGTGCCGACATGCACCTTCAGATACGTCCGGGTACGGATGTTTCCCTGTACAATTCCATGATCTATGAATTTTTCAGGCGGGGAATGATTGATGATGAGATGGTTGAGGAATACCTCCGTTTTCAGCGGGGAAATGATCAGATCAACATAGAACAATTCAGGGCGAACCTGGAAAATTATACACCTGAACGGGCTGCTGCCACCTGCGGAATTTCACCGGAGCAGATCCGCGAAGCGGCATTTCGATTCGGAAATTCACCGGCAACCATGTCATTCTGGACGATGGGCCTGAACCAGCAAACCCAGGGAACTGCCTCAAATCGTCTTGTGATGGCAATGCACCTGCTTACAGGGCAGATCGGCCGGCCAGGAGCCACACCCTTTTCACTGACGGGCCAGCCTAATGCCGGAGGAGGAATCCGGGATACCGGTGCACTGGCACATGCATTGCCCAGCGGTCGTGTTGTGGCCAATGCCCGGCACAGACAGGAGATGGAGGAACTATGGGATATTCCGGAAGGGAGAATCAGCCCGAATCCCGGTTATCACACGATGGCTCTCTTCCAGGCAATGTATTCCGGAGATGTGGATTGCGTACTCATCATGTCTACCAATCCCATACACTCCCTGCCTAACATACTTCCCTACCGCGAAGCAATGCACCGTTCTTTTGTTGTGGTAGCTGACTCCTTTCATCCGACTGAAACCACAAAATATGCCGATGTAGTGCTTCCTGCGGCCATGTGGGTGGAGAAGAGTGGGGTTTTCAGCCAGTCTGAACGAAGGTATCATTATGTTCCCAAACTGGCCGAGCCGCCAGGTGAAGCGCGCAGTGATTTTGATATCCTGATTGAACTGGCTGACCGCCTTGGCCACGATAGCCTCTTTCCTAACCGCACTCAGGAGGATATCTGGAATGAGTGGAGGAAAATATCGGCACACTCTTACTACAATTTTGAAGGGATTACCTATGAACGGCTCAAGAGTCAGCCGGGAATACTCTGGCCGTGTCCTGATGAAAACCATCCCGGTACATGCAGAAGGTTTATCCCGGGTTCGGATCCTATGGTTCGGAACCAGGATGCACGGATCGATTTTTATGCCAGGCCCGACGGCAGGGCAATCATATTTCTCCATGAACAGGATCCTCCTTTTGAACCAACCAATGATGACTATCCGCTGACACTCACAACAGGGCGCGTTTTAGAACACTGGCATACCGAAACGGTTACACGCGGTATTGATGACCTTAAAATTATCCGAACCGATTTTCTTGAAGTACACCCCGCGGATGCGCAGAGGTATGGGTTAAGTGACGGCGATGGCGTAAAGGTGCTGAGCCGCCGCGGAGATGCCGACTTTGTTACACGTATAACGGATAACATCCGGGAAGGACTGGTATTTGCGACCTTTCATTCAGCAAAAAACCTGGTCAACAAGGTGACCAGCGATGCGGTTGACCCGTTTTCACGCCAGCCCGATTATAAACGCTGCGCGGTAAATATTCAGAAGCTATAAAGATACTCTCTTTCTGCCGCAGTGATCACAGGGTGGCAGAAAAGGAGATCATACGTAACCAAAATCATATGAGTGCATCCAATAATTACTCAAAACTCCTTTTGCCGGTTATAGCGGTATTTATCATTGCCGGTTTCACTGTTGCAGTATTGGGAGTCTATATTGTTGACGGCGAACGGGAAACTACCGGCCTGTTGCATCACGATATTCACATAATTGATATTGATCAGGAGAATCCCGAATTCAAGAGTACGATTTACGGTGGTATTATGCCTCTTGCGTTACAGGCGGCAGACGTGGGGCCGGTACCAAGGGCTCCATACGCTGAGAAAGGGTTCACTGTAGGTGAAATGATGCGCTGGGCCGGAATCCTTTCCATCGTAACTGCTATACTTATACTGCTTTTCATTGAGTTTTTTTACAGGGAAAAGATAAGCCGGCTCAGTTACCGGAGCCTCATGATTGTGAGCATGTTAGCCCTGCCGGGAGTGGTTGTGCTGAGTACAGGCACTACAGTACTTGAAACCACTAAAACGGTTCATTCGTGCGCCTCTTGCCATGTAATGGACCCGTTTGTTAATGATCTATTTAACAGTGAAAGTACAACACTGGCAGCACGTCATTATAAGAACCGGTGGATTGCCGAGTACCAGTGCTACACCTGCCATACCACGTACGGGGCACACGGTACGTTTGAAGGGAAGCGCGACGGATTCCGGCATTGGTTACTTTATGTAACCAATAGCTGGGAAGATCCGATATCATTTGCAGGAAGTTATCCAAACCAGAATTGTACTGCCTGCCATGGGGGGACCCGTAAATTCAGTGAAGTACCCAGCCATATTGCATTATCCGGGCGCATGCGTGCTGATGAAGTAAGTTGTACTTCCTGTCATGGGCCCGCACATCCTACCCCCGGCGAACGGGATGAAGTTCCACAGCGCAGCCCTGATCAGTTAACGGTCATATCGGCAGAACTCGAATCGGATGAACTTGCAAAACTAATGGAGTTTTTTAATGAGAAATGATATAGAAAACCAACCCGCCAAAATTAACAAACTTATCCGTATTGCGGTGCTGCTTGCTCTTGCCGGTATGGTGCTGGTACTCCTTTTTTTGATTGCCGGTTTCAAAGCCTGGAGTGTGGGTCTGGGTGTTTTCCTGGGTATGCCATTAATGCTTGCCGGGGTTATTCTCTATGTGTTCGCCGTACTCCGCGACCTCAGGATTCGCAATGTACTTGATGAAGAGTAAATTTTGCACATCTCCTTTCACTGTTTCAACTCCTAAACCAACTTCAGTCACACCAGACATGGCATGTCTGTACGATCCAAATTCTAATTTTAATACCTTATTTTGATACGAGGAAGATTTAAGTCCAAACCCCAACAGACATACCATGTCTTTTTAAAAAAAACTGCAGAGACTTCGGAAGTCTTTTTCGTCTAATGCGTTAAATGATGTAAGCAATGTTCAATTTCCTGTTGTATAATTTGGACTAATTTTGATTTTGTGAGTAACATTCAGGTATGTGATTAACACGCGTCAACCTTTTACTCACAAAGATGAAACATTCAGATCAGGAATTCCCCGCCCTTCTCTTTTTCGCATGTTTAACTATTCTTGCTTCTATACTGGTTTTGCCGGTTAAAGCGGAAGCAAATCAATATTATACAGTAATTCCTGACTCCGCCATCTTGCATTTCCCCGATACAGAGGCGGGCTTACCGGAAATGCCGATAGAGGATTCTAAAAATCAAAACAACCAAAATTCACCCAACTGGAATGAGAATTTCTGGCACTCAATAATCCGTGGCAATATCACTCTGAATAACCGGTTTCGAACAGAGCTTGTAAGGGTGGATGGGCTGGATAATGCCGATGCCATTACGAACCGGCTGCAGCTTGGTTATGGTACATTGCCGTGGTATGGAATTTCGACCTTTGTTGATTTTGTAGATGTAAGGCCTGTTGGCGTGGAGAAATACAATGCAGCCGGGCTCAACAATCAGCCTTAGTGACCATCTATCCTTGAATTACACAGGGTCTTTTGCACATCAAACAGATACAGGTGATAACCCGGTAAAGTACTCAGCCAACTATTATTTGGCCGATGTAAGTGTTGGTAAAAGAAATCTGGGACGGATTGGTGGTTCGTACGAAGTGCTTGGCAGTGACAATGGTGAGGCCGTTTTTCAGACACCACTTGCTACATTACACGCATTCCAGGGATGGGCTGACGTTTTTCTGGCACCGCCTGTTGCCGGACTCGAAGATATTTCGTTCTATATTTCCGGGGAAATGGCGTGGAATACAACTGCCACCGTGCGTCACCACTGGTTTTATCTGAACGACGGGGATGATTTCATCGGCAGTGAAATCAATGCCTCACTGGCCAAACGGGTAAATAACAATCTCGCTTTCCTGATAAAATATGCCCGTTTCAGCGGGAAAAATGAAATCGCTGATGTTAGTAAATTCTGGTTTCAGATGGAGATCGGGTTTTAAATCATATTCATTCCGGCTCCGTTATACTACATCCACAACCTGTTCGTCACAGGTACCGGCCCCTCGGTACACCTACCGGATCTGCCCTGCAATGAAAAGCTTACTTGGGACGAAATGCATGGCTCCCTTTCTGTGTGAACTCCATGTATGGCGCGCCAATCAGGTCCAGGCAGTAGGGGATGGCCGCATAAACGCCATCGAGGCATTCGGCAATCGCCCTGGGTTTTCCCGGAAGGTTAATTATAAGAGATTTTTTCCGGATGCCAGCGGTCTGGGCTGAAAGAATTGCTGTTGGAACAGCCCTGAGCGATACACGCCGCATCTCTTCTCCAAAACCCGGCAGGATTTTACTGCATACCTTTTCAGTTACCTGGGGAGTAAAGTCCCGGGGTGCCGGACCGGTTCCACCGGTGGTGCAGATGAGGCCAATTTCAAGATCACTCATTTCAATAAGAAGATGATATAGCTGATCAGGATCATCCGGAATCACTTCATACCGCCAATCAATCCGGTTTTTGATTCTTTCAGAAAAATAACGTTTGATCTCCGGCCCCGACAGGTCTTTGTACTCCCCCCGGCTGGCCCGGTCCGACAGGGTGATAATGCCTATGGTTACTATATCCATGATTTTTTTAGTTGATATCTTATATTGTAACGACTCATTCAATGAAGATAGAAAATGTAAGACCCGGTATAAAATTCACATGAAAGTAGTGGGATTTGAATTTTAATCTCAATGTGAATGAATAATGACAGGTTTATCAGGATAACATGTATATTTTTAATTTTAAAAAAGATGCCTTCATATCAGCGATATATTCG
This sequence comes from Balneolaceae bacterium, assembly GCA_007694095.1. GTDB lineage: Bacteria > Bacteroidota > Rhodothermia > Balneolales > Balneolaceae > Rhodohalobacter. The sequence goes on from RECI01000193.1 coordinate 11,765, forward strand.
CCAGTTATCATTGCCTGAAATAGGCAGGAAAGGCCAGGAAAAACTGGGCAATGTATCGGTTCTGGTTGTGGGTGCAGGCGGACTGGGATGCCCGGCGCTGCTTTATCTGGCTGCAGCAGGCATCGGAAGGATCGGCATTATCGACGGTGATGTTGTGGAGCTGAGCAACCTGCATCGCCAGGTGTTATATACGGAAGATGATGCGGGAAAACTGAAAACCGAAGCTGCTGTCTTAAAGTTGAGCAAGTTAAACAGTTTAACCGGTGTTACGGCATACCCGTATTGGCTGAACCGGGATAATGCTATGGAGATCATTGGCGAATATGATATCATCATTGACGGAACCGACAACCTTCCAACCCGTTACCTGATTAACGATGCTTGTGTATTGCTTGGCAAGCCCTTTGTCTATGGTTCAATATACCGGTTTGAAGGGCAGGTGTCACTTTTCAACAATGGGAACAGCGACGGCACCAGGGGGCCGAATTACCGCGACCTGTTTCCTGAACCTCCGCCGGCAGCTCTCGTACCCGGCTGCCAGGAAGCCGGCGTGATTGGAGTTCTTCCCGGCATCATTGGCACCATGCAGGCAACTGAGGCGATTAAATGGGCAACGGGCATGAATGGCCTGCTGAATGGCGCTCTGCTCATTTTTGATGCCATAGAATATGAAGCCCGGAAAGTGATTATACAGCCAAGGGAAGACAATCCGGTAAGCGGCCGAAACCCTTCAATCGCCAGACTGATTGACTACGAACATTTTTGCAATTCACAGCCACAACATGGAGTTTCTGAAATTACACCTGAAGAATTAAAGACATGGATTGATTCAGGCCAGGAGCAGATATTGATTGATGTCCGCACAGCAGAAGAGCATGAGTTCTTTAATATCGGGGGAATACATGTTGAGCCTCATGATATTGAATCCATTGCCAATACATTACACCGGGAAACCAGGGCCATTTTCTATTGCCGCACCGGAAGGAGGAGCGCTGAAGCCATCAAACGGCTGAAAGAAATCGGCACAGGCGGAGAGATGTATAATCTGAGGGGCGGTATTGAAGCCTGGAGAAGAAATATTCCTCTCATTAGGTAAAGATGGCTGTAAATGATTTGCGATAGGCCGAAGAACCGATAGACCGAATTTTTCTCCTATTCAAACATAGGTCATTCAGTTCCTCACAAATCAAATGATGAACAAAATGTTGGATGCCGAATGCTGAATAACAACGTAACATATTCTCCCTTCAACTTGCGTGATGTGTCATTCCCCGGGCTAGCGGTAGTGTTCAATAATTTGTGTCATGGTTTTTGCTGAGTGGGTGCCAGCCACCCCGGAGGGGTTGAACGTGAATAGCCCCGGGCGCAATGCCGGTAATCGCGAAGCGATTCACCCAATGAAGCCCGGGGGTTAACGCGCCCTGCCCCCGTCCCCCGAGCGTCCATCCTGTAAAGGTAACAAGCAGAATCGAGGGGGTTATGAACCCACATCGGCAAAATGACATCACCTCCCTGGAGCCACGATCGAAGATTGTGCCCCTGCCCCTCGATCTGCTCCGTTGTTTTTCAACATTTCGTCGCTCGGGACCTTACTGTGAGGCTCTTGTTCCCCCGGGTTGCGCTCCTATATTCCCCCCTAAAAAGGGGGGCAAGGGGGGTGTTAATGCCTTGCATGTCTGGACTCCGCTCCACACGGGGTTATTCATGTTATGCCCCTTCAGGGCATGTCATTAAAGAGTATGTGCCGT
>RECI01000034.1 GCA_007694095.1 Balneolaceae bacterium
ATTTTCATTTCACATAAACCGTTTTGATGTTTACAAACTCACGTATTCCATAATGTGATAGCTCGCGGCCGTATCCACTCTCTTTAATTCCGCCAAACGGCAGCCTGGGATCGGATTTCACGAATTGGTTCACAAAACAGCATCCTGCTTCAATCTCATTTTCAGCAATTCGTTTACCGCGTTCTGTATCCCTGGTAAATACGGCCGAACCAAGCCCAAACGGGTTATCATTGGCAATCCTGACGGCATCTGTTTCATCCCTTGCAGAAATAATGGCTGCGACCGGGCCAAAGAGTTCTTCGTCATAAGCAGGCATTCCAGGTGTAACATTCGTCAACACAGTGGGCGGATAGTAAGCGCCATTGCCTTCCGGAACCGTTCCGCCCAACCTGCAAACGGCTCCCGCCCGGATGCTTGCCTGAACCTGTTCATGCAGTTCATCACGCAAATCGTTACGTGCCTGGGGACCAAGATCGGATTCGTCGTTAAAAGGATCCCCCATTTTTTTTGCGGCCATCACTTCAATAAACCGTTCGGTAAACTCATCCAGCACGGGTTCCACCACAATAAATCTTTTCGCTGCAATACAGCTTTGGCCTGCATTGATCAGGCGGCTGGCAACACAAGTCTCTACCGTTTCATCCAGGTCCGCATCCTCCAGGATGATATAAGGATCACTGCCACCAAGTTCGAGTACTGTTTTTTTAAGTAGTGATCCCGCTTTTTCAGCTACTGCACGTCCGGCAGGGCCACTGCCAGTAAGAGTTACCGCTTTAATTGCCGGGTGTTCAAGCACACCGGCAACTTTATTGCTGTTGATTTTCAGGGTTCTGAACAGATTCTCTGGAAATCCTGCTTCACGAAATACTTCTTCGATGTCCAAAGCGGATCCTGTTACATTGGATGCGTGCTTCAAAACAGCCCCATTTCCTGCCATTAGAGCTGGTGCAGCAAAACGGAAAACCTGCCACAATGGAAAATTCCAAGGCATCACCGCGAGCACCACACCCAATGGCCGGAATGCCACATAACTTTCAGAAGCATCTGTTTCCACCGGTTCATTCTGAAGAAAAGATTCTGCATGTTCTGCATAATACTCACACACCCATGCGCATTTTTCAACCTCTGCACGGGCACTCCGGAAAGTTTTTCCCATTTCGAGCGTCATCCTTCGGGCATATTTCTCCTCACCTTTCAGCAGTTGTTCTGCCGCTTTTTTCATCAATACGCTGCGTTCACCAAAACCTGTTAACCTCCACATCGTCTGTTGCCGGTCAACAAGGTTAAGGATTTCATGAATTTCATCCCTTGAATGCTCAGGAAATGTTTCTATAGTTTCACCGGTGGCCGGGTTGATAGAGGTCAGCATGATTCTCTGATTTGATAGATTTTTGATTTATTTGAATGAGTGTGTTTCAATCATTTGATTAAATGATCAACTGCCTTATTCAAATATAATAGTGAATCACTCTGGAAATATCATCCCCGGTGTCAGGGTTCCCATTCCAGTACGTATACCATTTGCGGGTCAACATCAGCGTGGCGTTCGTGATCGAGCTGGCCTACTTTTTGTACATAGATATTCAGTTTTTTATCTCTCTGCCAGAGTTCTGTATCAAAAGTGGGTTCCCATGCGAGAACACTGAAATCGGTTAGATCAAAAAACCGCCAGTTTTCCTTTTTAAGATCATCATTGATGGCAACCGATACTTTTCTGCCTCTCTCCTCTGCACGGAATATAAGATATGCCCGATCCCGGTCTCCTGAGGTATCAACCGCGATCTGTGGACGGGAAATGGGCGGAGACATCGTTCCGCCACCGGCAAGTTCAAATTCCTGTGTGAGATTTCCAACCTGGCTTACATTCCAGCTGTCTCCGTCATGAAACACCAGGTGATATTGTGGCACAGAGCCGCCTTCCGGCCGCCAGTAGTTTACAATATAAGGCCTGCCTTGTGAGTCGGCCGCCATAGACGTCTGGTTCATCAGCGATGAATTTTCGGGAATACGGAGTGCATATTCTGCGGTTTCCGGGGTGATTGGAAGCTCATAAACTTCGCCTGTTGTTTTCTCCCATGTTTTTCCGCCATCTCTTGACCGGGCATAGGCAATATCGTGATTGGATTCCACGCCGGGATGCCGCCGCCAGGTCCAGGACAAATGGAGTGTGCCCTGGTCATCAATGGTTGTCTGCCAGTAAGGATTTACCTCCCCGAGCCCGTCTATCAGCTGTTCATGGAGCAACGACCAGGTTTGAGAATTCAGGTCATAATGATGAAGCACCTGGAAGCCATCTCCCGACGAGCCATGGCGATACATAAAAAGAAGGTCGCCATCCGGCAACCGGTAAAATTCGGGATAGGTTACCCGGTGTTCGGCATTCAATGAGCCGGGACGAATTGGATCTGTCATGCTCAGAGAACCGGGATCGGTGCTTCGCGCATAATTCAACGGCTTGTTGTGATGATTCCATGCCATATGTAAATACCCGTCACCATCAACTGCAATACTGATAGAATTATGGGCATTCAGAACATCTCCGGTAAACTGGGTGGTTTGAAGTTCCCAATCTTCACTTCCAAGAGTTCTCTTACCTAATACAACCCTGCCGTCCGGATCATAGAATGCGATAAACTGGAAATTATCGTGAGTAAACAACGAATTTTTCCGGAATATTACCGCGTTAACTGATGTTGCGGAATACCCTTCAGAAACCGGGATCAGCCTGGGTTCCG
>RECI01000259.1 GCA_007694095.1 Balneolaceae bacterium
AAACCTCAGGATATATAACAGGCCTCTGATGAATACAGAACTTATAGGAAATCATCAAAGCCATTTATTTCAGCTTCAAAAGCAATAAGAATAAGCCTTTGGTAAAAGTTCAGGTTGACAGGGTTACAGAATTTTAGCTGAAGGCAAATAGAAAATATTTTGAGGCAGTAAAGGGAAAAAATGGATTATTATATATGGGAAACGATTTTGGTTTCCTGAACTTGTAAAAAGGATCGGCAATAAAGTTGAAATCAATTTGGTACCCGAGAAATTAATGAATCTGCTTTTCATTATGCTGATGACACTGATAAAATCATTCAAGGGCCTGCCAATTCCCGGAAATTTTCTATCCGGTGGAATGTAATGAAATTCGCATTATGCTGGTTATCAGCCCCACCTCTTCCATCATCATATGCAGTTCGTGAAAGGAATATTATATCATCGCCATCAAATACAAAATGAGGATACTGAAATCCGTGTTTGCTTACATCAGGATGGTACAATACAATATCCACTATATCCCACTCTGTCAAATCTCTGGAAGTCATTAAAACAATAGTATTTCTCAACCTTTCCGGGTTGCTGAATGCATTTCTTCCACCGGGGTTATGCCGTGGAGCGGTATTTATCCTTACATATTCCTTTGCATCATCAGAGGCATTACCGGCGTGCTTGGGCAGGATAGCATTGGACAAGGCCCAGTAATGTAGTGATTCCTCATCGTATCGAATGAAGAACTTTTTAGAGCCTCCGGGAAAATCAATGAAATCTTTATCAGGATCAAAAAAAGCTTCTTTCCCATCTTCACTATACCTTATGATTGCAGCTTTTCCGCCCTCCGGACGAAATTCGGTTCTCAAGATATTGACTATATTTCCTCCGGGATCAACAACCACGTTCCCCTCAAGCCACCCTCTGAACCGGCCATCCAGCCATTCCGGATCATAATTAAGTCGTTCTGATGATGTCCAGCTTGATGATTTAAGCAGATCCGAATCCAAAGGTGCACTCATCATGAAAGCTCTGAACCGCGGTCCCCAGTGATTATAGGGCTTGCCTTTTTCATCCTCCATGCTTCTCCATATACGGCCATTATGGATTACCATTGGCATAGGTGCTGTATGATAGGGAGTATCAGGTAAAAGTATTCCACTGTTCTCATCTTTTGGGACTGTCCAGGTAAAACCAGCATCCTCCGATCTGCGGATGATACATTGTCCGCTTCCGTGCCCCATAGTTGTTCCCATCATATAGAGTGCCCCATCATGGTAAAAAAGATTAGACCAGAACATACCATCAACGCGTGTGATCATCTTCCAGGTCTTACCATTATCAAGCGATCGATACACCCTGGTAATGGCTCCTTCTGCTGACCGGCCAAATTCATCGGCCTTGGCAACATAGCTTCCGTCAGGCATAATGATAATTGAAGGTGATCCAAGATAAAAGCCTGATTCAGAAGGAAGGTAATCAACAACCGAACCGGGCACCTTTCCTGATATTTCGGGATATGCTCCCAATACAGGCCATATATTTAAAAGCTCTTCTACAGAGAAGGCACAGTCATAAACTCTTAACTCATCAATCCATAATTCCGATGATAATTGCTTAAGCTCAGGATTGTTACCAATAAAAAGGCTGGCATCAGAACGGAATATATTCCCCATATTACAGTATATACCAAGCAACTTCCAGTGATTAGGCATATTGGTATGCTCAGTGCGATAATACAATCTGCCGTTCATCAAATTTTCTTGTTTATCAATTACAAGCGCGACTTGTATCCATAAACCTGCCGGAGGATTCTCAGAAGTATCCACTTCAGTAAAACTTTTTGATCTGAAACCATCATCCGAAAATTTAGTGCCGACAATAATCCGGTAGTCCACTGTCCTATCAGGAGCTAAATAGATGCCAAGTGACCGGTTACGAGTTGTGAAAAAACCCTTATCAAGAAGCCATATGGTGTCAGAAGGTGCCTGGCTCACCTTAAAGCGAACCCATAATGTCATAGCAGACCCCGGAGGCATTAGCAGACCTGAAGAAGTCTTCAGTCCTGCACCGTTTTCCCCGAAAGAAAACTTAGCAATACCATCCTCAAAACGGATATCGCCCGAAACACTCAATTTATTATTCAGTCCTACTGGGGAACTGTCATCCAGGGGAGTTAGACCACTTTCAAAGCACCATCTGGCAACAAGATGCTGATCTGGTTCATCAGGTTCTTCGTACGATATATTTGTATCTGACTGACCATTGCTTCCTAAATTCACTCCTTTGCAATTAACTCCGGGTCTGGTAAACCCCGGATTACCTTGCAATTCCTGATTACTGATCGTTAAGCGCTTAAATTCCTGACCGGTGATTACCGGATCAGATGCCACCAAACAAATAGCAAGAGTTAACAGGTTTGTGATTTGATTTCTCATATCTTGTTGTTTGGTTACGGATCCACGATCATTTGCAATGTAACGGCATTGGATATAACCTAAAAATTAATGTACCATGGTTTATAGTGTTACCCGGGTAGGTTTACATCCAGCCTCCGGAGCTCCCTGGAACTTGCAATTACCTCTCCATCTGCCATTATGGTCAACCCTTTACCCCTGCCATACCGGTTACCCTCCTTATCCCAAATAATGGTAAGCATTCTGTCATGGTAAGGAACACGGTCAAGGCAAAACCAGTCCCATAAATCCTCAGGCACCAGCGGATTTATCACTACCCTGTTATCCAATTGCGGCCTCACACCTACCAGCCCGCTAATGATTAGATCACAAAACGACGAATGAAGATAATCTTTACCTCGTTCAACAGGCTTCTGCCCCCACCTCTGTAACATAGTACGGCTTATCCAGTCTCCGTTATAGGGATTTAGATTTTCATCAATCCAGCATCTCTCCAAACCATCAATGACGATGCGGTGACTTAAGGCATAGTTCCTTAAAACCTTGAGATAATCTGCTTTAGTGATATAAGATTGTGGTTTGCCATTCAGCAGATTAGCCAATGCAGTAAGTGTTATGGAAGTTGAAAAGGGCCAGCTTGGACCATTCCATTGACACGGATGACCTATATACGAAACTTTAAAGCCAGGATGTCTTTGCTCTGCGGTGGTTGGACCAAATGGTGCATAAAAACCATCCACGTCCATAAGCTGCTGCCATGCCACTGCCATGTTATCTTCAGCAAGCTTGTCAAAATACCAGGGGGTATAGCCATGCAATTCCCTTGCATCTGTAAGATGCAGTCCATGATTTTCTACTGTCGGAATGGTACCCTGGCAAACAATCTCAAGTCTAAGACCCGTTGTGGTAATCGGATCCATGGGCAAAGAAATAAAACTGTTGGCCCCTACCCTGTTGCGAACCCTTGCGGGGACAGGATGCCACTCTTTATTTTTTCTGTAAAAAGCACTCCATTCGCGAGGTAACCTGCAATCTTCATCCTGGGCCCAATAAACCTGTAGACTGGTAATTTCAACAGGCTTCTCAAAATCATATTGCACCCATTCAACCCTCTCCTTTCGGGGAAACAGTGTCATCCTGGATACTGAAGTATCACCAGATGACCGTGGCGTTTGAGTATTTTTTAACGCATTGAGAGTTTCTTCATCTGCAGGTTGCGAAGCCGAGGGAATAGCTTTTTGTATAATCTCCGTACCATTATTGACTCTCCATGATAAGATCCCTGCAGGCATTAGCTCCTGCTCTGATGTCCGTATCCCAACCTTATAAAACTTCGCATTATCATCCCACAAATATTTATTTAAAAGATGACGTATACCGGAAGCTTTCTGGCGAAACCTGCCCGCCAGACCGGAAAGTCCTGACATTTCAGCAATTTTTGCCATAGCAACGGCATCACCATACTGATAACTGTTAATGGTTGCCCGGTAACCGCTTCCGCTTATGCTCACCTCCATACCATCCCTGACATCAATCTGCCAGTACAACCCGTTGGGATCAAGCCTGGATTTTTCCCATTCTATATAGTTATCCACCATATCCGGAAGCAATTCTTTGGCAAGTAAAAAATCTCCGGTAACCTTTGAATATTCCAGAACCGAATCTGCTACCCAGAAACTATAGCTACGAATATTACCCCCCTTCCGGAACCAGAATATGGCATAGTCATCAAGAAATTTCCTTGAATGAAGCCATCTTCCTTCCCTGAACTGGTGACCGGCCGGACAGGATATTGTGTTGTGCTTTCCGGCATGCCCCATCTCTGGCAAAAACTCAGTAATAACCCACCCGTCTTCTGTATGCCGGAGATGCTTCCTGAAAGCCCACCAACGGAAATAATATGTCTTTTCTATTTCCTTATCAGGACATTCGAACAGTGGTATATTGTTTTGCAGGAAGTCCAATGCCATGGAATTAGAAAAAGACTGCTTGTAAATCTCATCGTCCAAGCGGTTAAAATCATTGACATAACCGGATAATAAACCGGAATCAATAATCTGGCTGGTGCTTCGTAACTTAATTCCTTGCAGGTATTCACTGGGTTTGAAATTTGAATAGATAACCGGAGCAAAGAGGTTACCAGAAATAAGTAGTGATATCCTTTTTAAAAAGCTTCTTCTGTTATCCATGTATTTAATATTATTTACATCAATTTCAAATAATCCAACTCCTTAAGTAAATTCTTAACTGCATCTGCACCGCTTTCTGCTGCTACCATGGCCAGATTAAGGCTTTCTGAAAAATCGGTATCGGTTATCCCGGCCAGAACCGGCAATTGCCCTTTAACAAAATAACATGTGCGTTCAATCAACTTGATTCGAAGACTGTAACTCAAGCTGGCAATTTCACCGGTTGAACCCGGGTTAAACACGCCTCAAATGCTGTTAAATCCCTGTTTTGCAATAATTTTCACTCTTCAATCCAGGCAAGATTAAATCTGTAATGCAGCCTGCTGGAGATCAGATGAATAATATTATCAGGAGATTGTGTAGCAGCCAGGTAACCACGGGGTTCTGCCCGGGCATCGTCTGTTACGAATTCTCCTGTCCACGCACCTCCATCAAACTCTCCTTCACCTGGTGTTACAAGTTTTCTTACAGGCCATGTTTTTCCTTCATCATAAGAAAGGGCCACAAATAATCCGTAACCTGTGTATTTATTCCCTTCTTTATCCGTAAATTCCATTCTCTTTTCATCATCATGAAGGCCTGTGAAGGAAGCAAAAAAAAGCGGGCCTTCCTTAAGCCTCATCAAGACCAGTCTCTGACCACCGCCAATCGGGGGAAAAGGACTGGCCGAGTAAGTCCACGATCTGCCCATGTCTTCAGATATGCTCATTGGCATATATCCATTAATGTTATTACCCCTGCCCAGTGCCATCAATGATCCGTCTTTGAGTTCAACCAATCCTGCATGAATTCCTGCTATTGTGCCACCGGTTTTTCCTTCATCAAATTCCGGTCGCGGAGTTCCTGCCCCCGGATCATTCCATGTGATACCATCATCGGTGCTGATATGAATGGCAGAACCTCCTTCCATTCCGGTAACGGCATCGCAGGGCACAATGATAGCTCCTTCAGATGTTTTAAAAGCACCGGCAATGGGCATATTCCGCAAACCATGCTCATGATTGATCCAGTGAGGTTTCGACCAGGTCAACCCATTATCCTCACTGGTTCTCATAAACAGAGCAAGATCTCCCCAGCCATAGCTGACCGCCATGCCCTGGAAATGATAAATCCGGTCTCCTGAACGATCCCACAATATTGAGGTGGCGTGCATATTCCTGTCGGGTACTTTGTAAAACAGGTCCGGTTCATCCCACTCATCTGCTCCACTCCTTAACCGGCTTGCAGCTACCGCTAGTTCCCGTCCCTGTTCGGTAACAGTTGTATACCATGTAGCAAAAAGGTCTCCATTAGGAAGAGGTGTAATATCAGGGCAGTGGTTATGCTGCGAATAAAGTGGTCCATCTGAACCAGAAGGAATTTTCTGAAAATATATCGGTTCACTGAAATAGGGTTCATCCATATCAACGCGTGAGGTCCAGTCAGACGGGGACTGGATCACCTGTTCAGCCCATTTTTTTACATCTTCCCTTTCCACTGTCAGCCTGGCCGGCATTTCAGCCTGAACTACCCGGAAGCCGGTAAGGAAATGTTTATTCTCCGGTATCATCCCCATTCTGTTGGCACTTCTCAAAAAAACAGGGTCGGTATTGTGACTGCCACCCCTGGTGACCCTGAAATCACTATCATGATAAGCAAACGGATCAGTGAGATCATCACCTGTATAAGGCCCATACCAATCCAGGCACCATTCTTCAATCAGCCCATGCATATTATACAAACCCCATGGATTTGGGGGAGTTTTTCCTACGGTTAACGGAACCTCTTTCGGGTACCATACATTCCTTTGATTCAGGTGATAGATAACAGGCAGACTGTCGCCTGTATTATAAAGGGTTTCCGTTCCTGCCCTGCAAGCATATTCCCATTCCGCTTCGGTAGGAAGCCGGTAAGGTTTCCCTTCTTTTATGCTTAACCATTCGGTGAACGCTACCGCATCATACCAGCTAACATAAACGACAGCTTCGTTATCTTCACTCGAGAGTCCCCGCTTTCCCCTCAGCATTCTGTGATGCGGGTCAAATTGTTCATACTGGACATTTGTTACCGGCGTAGAACTCATATAAAAGGGATTGGAAATGTTAACCTTTCTTACAGGTTTTTCATCATATTCCCCTTCCTCTGAGCCCATAACAAAAGATCCGGAGTTAATTTTAACCAGTTCCATCCCAACCGAATTTGTTTTTACTTCCGGCTGGGAAAAAACCTGATAAGAAAAATTACTAAATACTGAATCCAACTCTGCGATCCTTATCTTAAGCACCTCTATCATCTGCTTTGCAGAACCGGCAAAAGCTATGTAGAGAAAATCCTCATGTTCCATTACATGCGGATAGTCAATAAGACGCCCCCCAACCAGGTATCCCATCTTTGTAAAAACCATTCCATCATCACTTATTGCAATTGTCAGGGGATCTCGTTTTTCGGGATTTGGATTGGAGACAAGAACATACCGTCCGTCACTCAACCTGAGTCCGTTAAATTTTGACCGGGCATCGGGAAAATCTGTTTGAACCGGCCGGCTCCATGTGCGACCATTATCGGTCGAAAAAGACCTGTACAGATAACCGCTTCGGCGGTTATCCCTGAAAAGAGCCATCAGGCTTTTACCATCCGGGAGAGTCCACCAGTAGGGCTCTTCTGCAGCCAGCTCACTTTCAGAACCAAGAACACGAAAAGATTCCCACTGATCAATTGCTTCAACACCCCCGGTAATAAATTCCACCCCCCGGGTTGAATAATCATGCCTGCGCCTGGACATCATCCATTCGCCTGTCGGCAATCTCTTTGGTGGAAAATTATTGATTGCATTATCGTGCACCAGTCCAAAATCTTCCCATGCCCCTTTTTCCCTTTTCCATCGAAATGCCCTTAGTTCCAGTCCGGGACCAAAAAAACCGGCAGCCTCATCAAGTGAGGCAAGCGCAAACAGTTCCCCGTCCCGTTGCCAGAAACCACGGGATATCCAGCGAAACCCCTCATTTGTCCTGGTATTGTAATAAGGTGAATCGGGTCCCGAACCGTGAGGATAAGGAGTAAGAAATTCTGGATCTGTCCATGTAACGCCATCAGGACTGGTAGCATACTTAACAACCTGACCCACCCTGTCTTCAACACCCGGCCCGTCACTCCACATTATCCAGAATTTACCATCATAATAACTAAGATAAGAATGCTGATTTACTCCTCCCCCCGAGTGGACAGCATCGGAAAAAGTCTGCTGGTTAATGCCATCAGCCCTTACATCACTCACAACAGAATGCTCAGAAGGAATACGCGGCAACCTGTCAAAATCAATTTTATGGGGATGATCAAACCAATCCCCGGCAAGCATTACAGGCGAACCGGGATTAGTTGCCGGATCGGGGTAGTTGTCAGTATACTTTTCACCATAACCAATAATAACAGCACTGACCAGAAAAGCGGAAATAAAAACTGTTTTGATATTCATTGTTGCTTTTTTGATATGATTAAAATTTATCTAAGATTTTAACAAAACCTTTTATTGGCAGACAAAATCAGTTTTAAGTATTTGACCGGTAAGTTCCAGATCAACCAAACTTGTCAGGCAGTGATTTGATGCCAAAATTCTTGCACTTTCTTCCATTTTTGAGCACTATCGGGAAAAACCTTCGTGCATGGTCCTTCGCACTTCAAGAATCTCCTGTGAAGTTCAATCTTATTATCCATTGATTATCTATATGTTAATGTTAGCTACCGGGGTCCCAAATCGTAGCAGCTATATACCTGTATGGTGGTTTACTATCGTCGAGGGCATGGTTCCAGTAGTAAGTAATAACAACCTTCCCGTCAGGCCTCAGCAAAGCGCGGGGATAACCAACATCATAATTGGCTCCTTCATCGCCACGCAATACTATCTCTTCACCCCAGGTGAGCCCATTATCTGAGCTCACCCTCACACATACGGTTGATCCATCAATGTTGCCAGGAGGTTCATTCCATCCGCCCCTTCTGAATATATAAAACAGTGCCAGTCTCCCGTCATGCAACTGAACCAGTGCCGGCGGCGAATTGACATGGTCGGTGACCGGATCATCAAGCTGAATCCAGGTTGCTCCGTTATCAGCAGAAAGATAACTTGTTATCCAAACTCTTCTCTCATCACCCTCGCGATGGCGGATTGTGGTTAATATGTCTGATGAAGATAATCTTACCGTTGCTGGCATCAATGAATAGTCATTTCTACCCTGAAGCTCCTCTGATCTTGTGAAATCAGGCCCGATATAGGACAAAAACTCCCAGGTGATACCACCGTCTTTTGTTCTGGCCACTCCGGTACGTCCATGACCAATAGATAGCACGGCCGTCATCTCATGCCTGCCATCAATAATGTAGTCGGTTCTATTTGTAATTCCTGCAGGATCCATATCAGGGAAATTGTAAGGTCCTTGCCAGGATTTACCCCTGTCATAAGTATAATAAAAGTGCGCAGGTCCTCTTATGTTGGTTTCACGCTGAAACATAAAGGCAAAATCAGGATTATGAAAATCAATTGCTTCTTCCAGATCAACCGGGGCAACAGCCTTATCGCCGATTCGATGGTCCATTGCATATCCGGTAATACCATTCTCGTAGGCATCCTCTATGACCCAGGTTTCGCCTCCATCCAGGCTTCGGGCAAACATATTTCGCGATGTGGATACATCATAGGTATGACCGGGCCTGTCAACATGTTCAGCCACATTGAAACAGACAAGGATCTCATCGTCCCAGATCCACATACCCCCGTTTGCCGGCCATGCAGCAAAACGACCCTCTTCATAATAAACAATTTCATGCTGAATATCCCTTCCATCTCCATTATCAATATGCCCGGTATTGCTTTTACATGATGACAATACAAAATAAGTTCCCAGCAATAAATAAGCTATTATATATCGCTGATATTTAAAAATGAAGTTGATCATAACTGCAAAATATTTAGTTCAAAACAAAATTAAATTAAACTTTTTAGCAAAAATAAAAAATTTTTTATATTCCTGATAAATTTCTATAAATAGCATAATAATATGAGGACACATTAATTAACATCACGATGCAGGTTCTACTAAAAATAACATCAATCTTAGAATTATACATGAAAAACAACATAGTTAATCAATTGATGCTTAGGAAGCCTGAGTTTTATCTCCTTTTTGCGCTTCTCCCAGTCAGCCTCTGTTTTCACTTTTGTTCCATCCAAAAACGTCATGGCATCGGGCAAGTCAGCATTTTTATAGTCTTGGGCATTTTTGCTGAATGCGGATAAAAGTAGTATTGGTAAAAGAATATTTATATTAAACATGGAGAATTAGAAATAAATCTTTATTTCAAAATATAATAGCTGTAACCCTTTTCCGGAATGCTAATGTCGAGTATTATTTTATAGTCGCGGGTTACATTCACTATTTTTGTATTTCCCCATTGGTCTACAAGTACAACCTGGTCATGCAACCCGGTGTAATAAACCGGAACTGCTATTGTGCGTTTAATTTCCTCATTCAACGGATTGTAAAGCATCAGCAATCCTTTTTCGTCGCCTTTAGGATTTACATGCAAAATCCCGTCCCAGTCGCGGCCGTCGGGCCGGCGCAAATGGATGATGTCGGCATCGAGCACTTCGCGGTGTTTTTTGTAAAAGCTAACCCACTTTTTGACCAATGCTTTAGTTTCGGGAGCATCGTACAATTGGGGTCCTCGGTAGCATGCTTGTACGCCGGCTCCAAATAAGTTTGCAAGGCGTTGGCCATAATGTTCGAGGTGTTCTCTAAGTGGTTCGATGGTTGCAGCCGCCCCGCCGCCATGATATTCAACGAGTGGAACAAACATCCATCCCATACTGGGAGTTTTGGTCCAGGTTCCGTCGTAAATATTTTGCCGCTCAATTATTTCCTGCTGCTCCCGGGGTAATGACCAGTTGGTTTCGCGATAGCCCATTCCGGTTTTGTTACTGCCTGCTAAAAAGTAATAATCCGGAACATTCAGGTAAATCCCCTTAGAACGGCACCATTGATAAAATTCAGAAATCCGCCGGTACTGATTCCATTGTGAATCGGCCAGCCCTTTATGCCCGGGATGCTCGGTCGATGCGCAAACATCACCCGGGTAGGAGCCGTCGTGCTCAAGGATATCGAGACCGGTTCTTTCAAACAAATTGTAAAGCTTTTCAAAGTAATCATGACCCCATTCACTTTCCAAACAAGGAGAGTTGCCAAAACGGGGCCTCATTCCTTCCGGCATCACCACATCGTTTCCTCCGCCTACCCGCCGGCTGGCAAGCAGCGAATATCCGCCCAGGGCAATTCCTTTTGAATGGGCATAATCAGCCAGGCTTTTTAATCTTTCCAGGTTTTCATCTCTGTCATCTTCGGCATTAAACCCACTTCCAAAAGTCATAATCACCATTTCAAATCCCACCTCGGCACACTGGTTAATAGCGTTTTTAACGGCCTCATTTTCGGCACTGCGCACATGCATTATAATCGGATTTTCGGTTACCCATGGAGCCATTGCCCGCATCATCCGTCGGTGCCCCAGACCCTTGCGTTCTCGTTCCCATGTGTCGTGCAAAAGTTTCCAAACCCTGTAAGACGAAAACGAATTCCCGGGCTGAATTTCCTGCTCCGGCCCTAATTTGGGCGAAACTTCAAGTAAAACTGGTGTCGTCCGCTTATAGTTAACCTGTGTCGTGTACAAAGGGTCTCTTTTCCATGCAACACTGGAACCGAAAATAGTTTCTGACGACATACCCCCGAAATTGTAATCGGTATCAATGGTTATATTGGGGAGAACCCAGTTTTCTATTGGATCAACATGGCTTTCGGGTTCGGGAACAGCCAGGATTTCACTTTTAAAGGAGTTGAGTACAACTGTTTTTTCTGAATCGTTTTCAACAGTAATCCACTTGCAAAAAACAGGCAGCCCGTCATACAATTCATAATGAACGTTTACAACGATATCTTTCAGGTAAAGGTACTCGTCAAATCCCCTTGATTTTAGCAAATCCGGACTTTCACCCAGCATATAAAACTCTTCAATCTTACTGCGTCCTTTTTCTCCTTTAATGGCATGGTCGCTGTTTTTGCCCAACGGGTCCATTTTTCCCACTCTTACCAGCCCTGGTTTTTCGCTGTGTTTTATTTCTCCTGCTTCTTTCCATACTTTTTTGTTGTAAGACCATGATGCCACCAGCCTTTCATTCCGCAATTCCATGCGCAACCAAACCGAAACCCCTTGCTGAATGTTGCTAATGCGATGTTCCTGCTCTCCATCATAGAATCCTATTTCCTCGTCTCCAGGGCGTAAATTAATTTTTATAACCTTATCGGAAAATACCAGTCCAAGTCCCGGCCCCCAACTGCTGCTTTTGTCGGTACCCGGATTAATTTTTGCCAGAAAAATTTCTGTACCCGGAATTACTTTTTGCTCGGCGAAAACAGCAGTATTGGTAAGCGCCATTATTTCGCCAGCCTTCCCTTCGTTGATGAATGAATTTCTTGCGTCGGCATCCGATTCAAAACGGTTCCAGTTTTCTTGAAATGTTTCAAACATATCCCTGAATAATATTTCGCGACTCTCATCAGAGAATGAGCGCTCAGAGAGATATTCCAAAGCGTCATCGTCGAGTTTGTAGGTGAAAATCACTTCTTTTCCGGGCGCCGGCCAGGGCATGTCTTTTGGCATCCACTCTTTTCTTTTTTTCCAGGGGAAACGTTCTTTGGTATTTTCTATCTTATATCCATGTAACTTGAAAGCTGCCCGGTTTGCTTGCATTGACTCAATCCATTCCGGCAGCAAGTAATTGTGAATGGGTTGTCCGGTTAAACCTCCAACTTCAAAAGTGATTCCATCAATTTGAATCTCGGCTTCGGGGCGCACCGAGCGCAGAAATGTCTCGCCGGTTTGCAGATGCTCCAGACCTATGGTAGCTCCATTGGGTTCTGTCGCAAAAGTACGGCTAACCAAGCCGTTGCTCAGAACCAGATGACCATCGTTGTTTTTATACAGTTTGGCTTTTTGGTCAACCATTTTAAGTAACCAGTCACTATCTGTTTTAACCTGATCTTTATTATACAATGGAAGATTTACCTGTGAAAAGGACAACAGGCTGATAGAAAATAAAATTTGCGTAAAAAGAATTATTCGTTTCATCTGGTTAAATTTATTTATATTATAGGTCATATGCCTGTCCCGCCCATGCAGGGGAACCTACATGAATGTCCTTATCCATCTTACAGATTAAATTTCAGTTAAGATGTGACAAGATAAAAAAAGGTTGAATAAAAAACAATCATTTAAAAAGTACTACGGTCTATTTATAAATAATTTAAATAAGTCCTTTCATTTTGTGCTGAAAGCTAAAAAAAGAAATGTTCACTTTACGAAGATTATAAAACGGAAGTTCTGGTATATTAAATCATCCACATGTGTATGAATAACAGGAGATAAAATGTGATTGTAAATTATATCCGGAATAAAATCAAAGTAAATGTTAAGGTTATCCGTTTTGCTCAAACTGATTGATTTAAATACATGAATTCAAGTGTTATTTCTTCATCCTATCTTCAATATAATTTTCTTAATTTGTTGAGAATAAAAGCCATAATAAAAACCCCGACGCACGCGCCGGGGTTTTTATTATCTAAAACTTGCATGAGCAGCAGCTCACAAAAAAGGATGAAAAATGACGTTCATGCAAGTTCCCCCGCATGGACGGGACAGACATCAGGCCAATAAGCTAAACAAATTATTTTCTGATGAAAAGAGTCTTATCTGCCTTCATTGGAGTAAGTACGTCTTCGTCTTTTATTGGTTCCGGATTTGTTTCCGGAAAACCCGTTAAAACGGGAATTTCCATTTGTGCGGTCTG
>RECI01000006.1 GCA_007694095.1 Balneolaceae bacterium
CCAATAATACTGTCTTTTCCATCATAGAGGATAAAAGCGCTCCTTTAAATGAAGTCATCGTATATTTAGGAACGGAGAATGGATTGTCAAAGATTTCGCTTAAGGTAGATGAAGCCCCTATTAAGGAATTTGTTGTAAGTATTCAAAACTTTGGCAAACAAGATGGGTTGAAAGGTTTGAGATTCACATTAGGGGCTAATATCGACAGAAAAAACCGCGCCTGGTGGGGCACCGGCAATGGCTTGGTGATGCTGGATCTGAATACGCTTACACTTTCTGATAAAATACCTCAACCCCGTTTAACCCAGTTGGAAATTAACGAGCAGTATATAGACTATCGCAATATTCCCGATAGCTATGGCAATCGCATCAAATTTACCGGTGTGCAAAAATTTGAGAACTATCCCCTAAGTTTGCAATTGCCATACGATAAAAACCACCTCACCTTTTATTTTGCAGCCATCGACTGGCCAGCGCCTCATAAAATCCGCTACAGCTACAGGATGGTGGGCTTAGATTCAAATTGGAGCCAACCCACCGCAAACCCGGTGGCCGATTACCGTAACCTGCCCTTTGGGACATACACCTTGCAAATCCGGGCCATAGGCGAGAGTGGCGTATGGAGTGAGCCGTTTGATTACACATTTGCCATTCTTCCCCCCTGGTGGCACACTTGGTGGGCGTATGGTTTCTATTTGATTTTCTTTCTTTCCGCCATCTACTCGCTTCGGCGTTATGAGCTGAACCGCTTCAACCTAAAAAATCAGCTTAAAATTGAAAAGGTAGAAACCGACTCCCTTCGAAATCTGAATCAGCTGAAATCCCATTTCTTTGCCAACATCTCTCACGAGTTCAGAACACCGCTGACTCTGATTATGGGTCAGACCGAAACCCTGGTGCAGTTGGAGGAAAACCGAAAAAAGAAAGAGAAACTTTTTTCCATAAACAGCAATGCGGAACGGCTGCTTGTTTTAATTAACCAGCTCCTGGATTTATCAAAATTGGAAGCGGGGAAGCTAACGTTGACGACCAAAGAACAAAATGTGGTTTCATTTCTTAAGAACCTGCTCTTCTCCTTTGAATCGCATGCCGAGGCGAATCAAATACAGCTTAACTTCTTTTCATCGCGGGCGGTGATACCGATGGATTTTGATTCCCAAAAAATGGAGCAGATTTTTTTGAATCTGTTTTCCAATGCGTTCAAATTTACCGGCCCGGGAGGGCGCATAGATGTTTCTGTTGAAACGTCAGGTTCCGGTTTTATTGAGATTCGTATTAAAGACACGGGCACGGGTATCCCCAAAGAGCAGTTACCCTACATTTTCGACCGCTTTTACCAGGCCAATCTGTCAAGCACCCGGAAATATGACGGTACAGGCATCGGCCTGTCGCTGGTTCATGAACTGGTGGAGCTCCATAAAGGATCCATTCAGGTGTTCAGTGATGAAGGTGAAGGAACGGAATTTGTGATTCAGTTCCCGTTTGAGGAGCGTGACGTTCCGTTGCAAAAAGACGCAGATATTCAGCTTCAGGCATCACCGATTGGTACTGCAGAAAATCCAGCGATACCGGTCTTCTCCGCCCTCCTCTCTGAACACGATGAAATTGTACTTATCGTAGAAGATAATGCTGAAGTTCGATCCTTTATCCGTGAACAGCTCGAAGAGGAGTATACTGTGCTGGAAGCGGCAAACGGAGTGGACGGAATTGAAGTTTCTCAGGCTGTGATCCCCGACCTGATCATTACCGACCTGATGATGCCAGAAATGGACGGCTATCAATTCAGTAAAGAGATTCGAAGTAATGAGAAAACCAGTCACATTCCTGTGATTATGCTCACCGCCAGGGACGGAATGGATTCAAAAATTGAGGGGCTGGAAGCCGGAATAGACGCCTGGCTGACCAAGCCTTATCATATCCGGGAGTTGCAAATAAGGGTGAGAAACCTCATCGAACAGCGGAAAAATCTGAAAAAACAGTTTAGCAAGGCAACATACTTTAAGCCTTCAGTCATCGCAGAAAACATGGTGGATCAGGCTTTTCTGAAAAAAGCTATTGATGTACTCGACCGCCATCTGCAAGAGGAAGAGTACCGGGTGGAGTCTTTCGCTGACTCCCTGAATATGAGCGTTTCTCAGCTAAACAGAAAGCTGAAAGCTCTGGTTGATCAGCCTGCCGGTACCTTCATTCGCTCCATCCGGCTGCAGCGCTCAGCCGAGCTTCTCAATCAAACCAATAAAACCATCGCCGAAATCTGTTATCAAGTAGGTTTTAATGATCAGGCCTATTTTTCCCGCGCCTTCAAAAAACAGTATGGTAAGAGCCCGTCTGCATTCAGGAAGTTGTCGATTTGACCGAAATGTCCAAACATTTGCGTGGATAGTCCAAGTCTTTATCGGTATTAAATGCTACAATTGCTTTGGAAACCTGAATAAAACCAAAATACTATGACAAAAAACCTGCTCATCCTGATCACTTTACTTTACATGCCTTTGAAAAATCAATTGATTTCTTAAACAGCCTTGATTTCCTCACGG
The DNA here is from genome assembly GCA_007694095.1 of Balneolaceae bacterium. Lineage (GTDB taxonomy): Bacteria > Bacteroidota > Rhodothermia > Balneolales > Balneolaceae > Rhodohalobacter. Next base: position 2,538 of record RECI01000006.1, read on the forward strand.
AAGAGGATAAAGAGGGTATTTTCTACTCCAATGCGGCAAGATTTTAGAGGCTGCAAGAGTAACGCTGGCATTATCACCGAAAGAGGATTTTTACGAAATAGAACTCAAAAGAGAAGTCAGTAAATATGGAAATATCGCCCAGGTATGGAGTGCTTTTGAAATAAGAACAGAGCC
>RECI01000089.1 GCA_007694095.1 Balneolaceae bacterium
GCTATCAGCTATCAGCTATCAGCTATCAGCTATCAGTGATCCAGTTTCATCTTTCGCTTAATTGGGTTATAAATGAGTCACGAATTCTCAGTATTCTGGTTTATATTTAAAGAAGTATAAACTGAAAGCTGACGGCTGATAGCTCAAAGCCTTGTTGGTCTCAAATCAAAAAAATTACCAAGACTTTTCGTCATCCATAATCTTTCCTGTAGTACCAAGAATATTTACAATGAAGAAAAAAATTTTGATCTATGGCAGTTACGGTTACACCGGAAATTTGATTTCAGAAATCGCTGCACAAAAAAGGTTGCCGGTAATTTTATCTGGCAGAAATCACGAAAAGCTGGTAAACCAGGGAGAGCGTTTAAAACTGCCGGTAAAAAAGGCATCTATTGAATCATCCGGAGACCTTGATGAGTTACTATCTGAAGTGCATGTGGTGATTCACTGTGCAGGTCCATTCATGCACACATGGAAACCAATGGCTGAAGCTTGCCTGCGTAACCAATGCCATTATCTTGATATAACAGGTGAGGTTGCGGTTTTTGAATCGATAAAGGTCATGAACAAACGTTTTTTAGAACAGAATCTGATGGCCATGCCCGGAGTTGGCTTTGATGTTGTGCCTACCGACTGTATGGCTGCATACCTGTATCAATCTATGCCGGATGCTACGCATCTGGAACTTGGATTCATGGGTTTAGGCGGAGGAATATCTCATGGTACTGCCAAAACAATGGTTGAAAACCTGGGACGTGGCGGCCTGATCCGGGAAAACGGAGAATTGAAGCGGGTTCCGTCTGCTTATAATGTGAAAGCCATAAATTTTGGCCTTAAAAGCTCAGATGCAGTAACCATTCCCTGGGGCGATTTGTCGACAGCCTACACCACTACCGGAATTCCAAATATTTCCATTTATATGGCAGCAACGAAAGGGATGATTCGCGGTATGAAGCTCTCAAACTTTTTGGCTCCGGTTTTGAAATTGAATAGTGTTAAAAACTGGTTGAAAAAGAGAATCGAAGCAAAACCAATTGGCCCGGATAAACATCAGCGGAAAAATGGAAAATCTATGATATGGGGACGTGTTGAAAACAGCAACGGAGCAATAAAAGAAGCCATTTTTGTGACAAAAGAAGGCTACCAACTTACCGCAGAAATGGCCTTGTTGATTGCAGAGAAAGTGGTTGCCGGAAAGTATCGATCAGGATACCAAACTCCCGCAGGCCTATTTGGCCACGACTTGATTTTTGAGATTGAGAAAACTGAATGGGTTATGAAATAATTTTAAAAAACTTTTCACCCAACTCCCGTTTAAGATGAAAATGCACAGATTTAGTTAAAGGTTTGGATCTTTGATAAAAAAATAGAAGAAATGTTATAAGGAGGTATTTAGGCAGAATCGGAACAAAATCAAAAGTGTATATTTTATTTAAAAATAATTAATTATTAACTTATCGCATGCCACTTACCAATATCTTATTAGTAGAAGACAACGAAGGCGATATCTTGCTTGCCAGGGAAGCCATTGATGATCTTTCAATGGAAGTGGAACTGAACGTTGTGAAAGATGGTGAAAAAGCGATTGAATACATTTATAAAAAGGGAGATTATGCAGATGTTGATACACCGGATCTTATTTTACTTGACATCAACCTGCCCAAACTTAACGGGTTCGAAGTACTAAAAACACTAAAGTATAACTCAACATTTTGTGTGATACCGGTTATCATGCTTACAACTTCTTCGTCAGAAATTGACATCAGGAATGCATATAAAAATTATGCCAATTGCTACATTATAAAACCCAATAATGCAGATGAACTGGTGAATACTGTTCAGGCAATTGAAAATTTCTGGATTGGAATTTCACAGTTGCCCAATGTCTGAATAGTTTGAGTTATTGATGGGAACTTTGGTTATGATTCAAGTGGGGCTTTGATCTTTCAGGCCGTCCCGCAGGGATGGCTATGCCATTCACCTGATTTGTTATCATATCTCAGGCAATGTCGCAGCCATTGATTATCAAACTCCATACGAAGTACTTTGCAAATGGGCCGACTTGAAGGGAAAAGTACTGCCACAAATAGAACAATCCCCTTCCATACAAACCAATTTTAACCCAACGTTAACCCTAACCAAACACATATCTGATTTGTCCAGTTTATAGGGGTTCGATACATTCAACCCGTGTCCATCCAGCATCCAGTATCGAATTCAAGAATGTTTTTTTTAATAGCTTTCCTTTTCCTGGTCAGCCCCGAAGGGATGCCTGCGGGTCGGCCCGGAGGGCAAAAAAGGCCTAATGGCTTTTTCGGGTTAAATTTAGAAAGGATGGTTTGACATGTTAATCTTTATTAATATAATAGAATAAGAGTTTTGGGTCAGAAAACTGAATAAATGTGTGTTCGTTCATCTTTTGCAGACCCAAATAGTTTAAATGTATTGGTTATGCCGGGGAAAAAGCTCACTAAGAAAGATGACATTAAAGAAAAATCGGCCCATCAAATCTACGCAGGATTGGAACACTACCGATCTGTTTTTGAGAACTCCATAACGGCAATATTCATCACCCGGCCTGATGGTAGCATCCTGGAGGCAAACAGAGCAGCATGCCGCTTGTTCGGTTATACTGAAGAGGAGTTCAGGAAGCTGGGGAGGCAGGGTGTCATCGATTCGAAATCACCAGGGTTGTCGGAGAAACTGATGGAGAGAGAAAAGAAGGGAAGCACCTCTGGTGAACTAATTGGGATTCGTAAAACCGGTGAGAAATTTTGGTGCGAGTTTTCATCTGTCATTTTTGACGATTCTGACGGCGTTAAAATGGCCAGTGTGATGCTGAACGATATATCCGATAAAAAGGAGGTGCAAGAGAGGAGGAAAGAACAAATCTCCTTGTATAATATCGCTAAACTAAACGAAAATGAGCTTCCGATTGATGAATTGTTACATGAATCTGTAAAGATTCTGAAGCAAGGATATATTAGTCCAAAATTTACAGGCATTCGGATCACATATATGGGAAAGGACTATTCGTCCGATTTTTTTGATGAAAGTAATAAGAAAATAACAACTCAATCCACAAAGCCTGATGATAATAAATTAAAAATTGAAGCCGTAATTCAGGATAAAAAGGAAACGAAAAATATACACTTTATTGAGGAGGAGATTGAATTAACAGATGCTGTGGCAGATCTTCTCAGTTTAAAGCTTTCCCAGAAAGAAACACGACTTGAACTTGAAAAAAGTAACGAACGTTTCAAATATATAAACCAGGTAACCCAGGAGGTAATTTATGAACATGATTTTGAGAAAGATGAAATCATACTGAGTAAAAATTTTGAATCAGTTTTTGGCTACACATTTGCTGATGAGGAATTTACTCTTGAATTATGGGAAAAAAGCTTACATCCGGAAGATCGTGAAGAGATTAACCGCCGGTTAGAAAAAACATTAGAAGACAAGAACGCGAACAAGTGGATCGCTGAGTTTCGATATAAAAAAAAAGATGGAAGCTATGTTTATGTACTTGAAAACAGCTACATCATCAGAGATAATACTGGTAAAGTAGTTCGGATGATCGGGTCTATAAAGGATATTTCAGATCAGAAATTAAAAGAACTTCAAAAATCCCTGTCATCTGATGTAAGTATTTCTTTTACCCAAGCTGATAACCTGAAGGATGCACTAAACTCGACCCTCACTCACATCGCAGGTTTAAAAAGTTTTGACCTTGCTGAATTTTGGTTATCAGACCGGGATAATAAGCAGTTACACCTTATTGCGCACCATGATGCACCCGGTGTATCCAACATTTTTCATCCTGAATCTGAAGAAGCTCTACTGTTTAAAAAAGGTATCGGTCTGCCAGGCTATGCCTGGAAAAAGAAAACACCCGTATTCTGGAGAAACCTGGATAAGCGAAAATCGTTTACCCGTTATAAAAAGGCGAAAGCTGCAGGGCTTAAAACCGGATTTGCCTATCCTGTTGTAGAAAGTGACGATGTAATTGGTGTATTGGTACTTGCAGTAAAAGAAGATCTGAAAACGAAGCCGTATTATTTTTCACTTTTCAGTGAATTAGCTTTACAGCTTGCCTCCGAAATCAAACGAAAACAGCTTGGAGAAGAACTTTCCCGGATATTTAACTCTGCCCCGGACGTGATATGTATTGCAGGATTAGATGGATATTATAAAAAAGTAAATCCTGCGATGAGTAATCTGTTGGGATATTCAGAAGAAGAACTATTGACAACACCAATAGTTGATTTTGTTCACCCGGCAGACAAACAGAAAACGAGGAAAGAGTTTGAGGCATTAAACAAGGGGAAAGGGAATCACTATTTTGAAAACCGCCACATTACTAAGTCCGGGAAAGTGATCTGGCTGTCGTGGACCACAAAGCCCTTTTATGATGAAGAAATTACATACAGCGTAGCCAAAGATATAACAGAAGAAAAGGGACTCCGGGAACTCCTTGACCAGGCCAACCGGCTTGCAAAAATTGGAAGTTGGGAAGTCGATTTAATTAATGATAAAGTGTATTGGTCTGATATCATTAGGGAGATACACGAGGTAGATCCGGGGTTTTCACTGGATCTTGAAACAAGAATTAATTTTTATAAGGAAGGCGAAAGCAGGGACAAATTCAGGAAAGCTGTAAACAGGGCTATTCAACATGGAGAATCGTGGGATTTGGAGTTGGAGCTTGTAACAGTCAAGGGAAATGAGCGCTGGGTGCGTACTATCGGCGAAGTTGATATTGTTGACGGCACGCCGATTCGTATCTATGGCAGTTTTCAGGATATACATTCAAGAAAAATTGCAGAGTTAAAACTCCAGGAAAGAACCCGGCACATAAATGCCATTGCAAGCCTGAACAGTGCTTTACTCAATTATGAAAACTGGTACGAAGCTCTTGAAACTCATTTGGCAGAGATTGGTGAGGCGGTACTGTCCGACAGGGTGTACTATTTTGAGAACCGGTTTGATGCGGAAACCGGTGAAGGGTACACAAGTCAGAAACTGGAGTGGTGCAAAGCTGGAATCAAACCGCAATTAAATAATCCTGATCTTGAAGACATACCGTTTAAAGAGGCTCCGGAACTAATTAATCCCATGATAAAAGGCCATCCCAGTATGGTTTCTTTAAGTGAGGTTGATGAAGGTACCGTAACACGCTACGTAATGGAGGGCCAGGACATTAAAACCTTTCTTGCTATTCCGGTTTATTTACAAGATACATTTTACGGATTTGTGGGATTTGATAACTGTACGGTAGAGAAAAAGTGGAGCGATGAAGAAATTCGTATGCTAAAAACGATCACATCAAACCTTGCAGTTGCCATTGAAAGAAACCAAACGGAGAAGGAGCGTAAGGAATTGCTGGATGAAAAAAACAGAATTCTGGAAAGTATTTCCGACGCGTTTTATGCACTTGATGAAAACTGGACGATCACGTATTTCAATAATGAAGCCGAAAGGCTGTTGGGTAAAAGCGCTAAACATGTTATAGGAAAAAGTTTATGGGAAGAATTTGCACCAGCCAGGCAAACTGAGCTTCATAATGTTTATAAGGATGTATTGGATTTCAAAAAACCCATATCGTTTGAATACCACTATCCGCCCCTCGATGCATGGTTTGATATATCTGCTTATCCTGCTGGTGCCGGAATATCCGTCTATTTTAAAAACATTGATGACAAAAAAGAGGCCAGGGAAAAAATACTCCAGAAAACCAGGGAGCTTGATGCCATCGCAACGTTTAACAGCTTGTTGATTAAGAAAGGAAGCTGGCATGAGGCATTAATTGAAAGTCTGCAGATATTCGGAGAAGTAACACAAACCGACAGGGTTTACTTTTTCGAAAACTATCTGGATGAAGAAACTGGAGATTATTTTACCACTATGAAATTTGAGTGGGTAACAGGAAGTGTTTCAAGAGAAATAAATAATCCGGAACACCAGAATGTGCCATTTGATTTTTTAAAGGAGTTTATAAAACCACTTAAGTTAAATTTGCCTTATAACAATCAGGTTGAAAAAATAGAAGATGACGTATTCAGAATGCTGCTGAAGTCGCAGGATATAAAATCTGTTTTGGCTGTACCGGTTTTTGTGAATCAAGATTTCCGCGGATTCATTGGTTTTGATGATTGTAAACGGGAAAGAAACTGGAAATCAGAGGAGATCTCATTTTTGCAAACCATTGCCCTCAACCTTGCCTCTGCTATTGAGAATGAAGATGCCGAAACAGCTCTTCAAAAAGCATTTGAAGAGAAAAATGAAATCCTGGAAAGTATAGGGGACGGTTTTTTCGCTGTGAATCAAAACTTTATTGTTGAGTATTGGAATAATAAGGCTGAAGATCTGCTTTTAACACCAAAAGAAAAGATACTGAATCAAAATTTATGGGATGTTTTTGATAAAAATCTTGCACAAGTATCCTTTCAGCAATACAGCATAGCACTTAAAGAGCATACTGATCTTAAGTTTGAGGATTATTATGAACCAATAGGAAGATGGTTTGATGTAAATGTTTATCCATCTGCAAACGGGATTTCGGTTTTTTTCAAAGACATTACAGAGCGTAAAAAAGCCGATGAATACCTGAAAGAACTGAACCAAACCCTTGAACAACAAACCAAAAAACTTGCAGCTTCAAACACAGAACTGGAACAGTTCGCCTTTGTTGCCTCCCACGACCTGCAGGAACCCCTGAGGATGGTAACCAGTTTTTTAACCCGTCTTGAAAAAAAATATGGAGATCAATTAGACGAAAAGGCAAAGACCTATATCGATTTTGCTGTTGATGGCGCCAAACGGATGAGGCAAATTATTCTTGACTTGCTCCAATTTTCGAGGGTCGGAAAGAGCGATGAAGTCAGATCGAAGGTAGATATTAATAAAATAATCGATGACTATTGTAAACTTCGGATAAAACTGATTGATGATAAATCAGCGAAAATTATTAAAGATGATCTGCCTGTTTTAACAATTAATAAAACCCCCATTATCCAGGTATTTCATAACCTGCTGGACAATGCACTCTATTACTCAAAAGAGGATGAACCGCCGGTTGTGCACATTCAATGTAGGGAGAAAGATCAGGAGTGGGAATTTTCGATACGTGATAATGGGATAGGCATCCCTGAGGAATATTTCAATAAAATATTTATGATTTTCCAGCGGTTAAATGAGAAAACAAAATCGGGGGGCACCGGGTTAGGCCTTGCCATCGTCAAAAAAAGTCTCGACAGCCTGGAAGGAAGAATCTGGGTTGAATCGATTTTAGACGAAGGCAGTACATTCTATTTTACTATTCCAAAAAGAAATATTTATATGAAAACGGTTCATCACCAATAGGAGCTATGCAAAAAATTTGGGGTAATTATAGTGAAACCGTATTCAGAAACTGCACGCGGCCAGATACTGATGAAGATACGATTGCTTACTGGAAAAACAACCTGTTTGCAACTGCAGTTCTCTACCTTATACCGTTGAGTTTTATTGCGATTATTCCCGGCATGTACATGGCGCTTGCCACTGAACTTTATCTACTGTTTTTTGTAGACCTGGCCGCCATTATTGCATTTGCTGTGATCGCTTTCCTGCCGGGTTTAACAATCCAGGCAAGAAAAATCATTTTCTGCATTAGCATTTACGGGGTTTCTCTTGCCTTGCTTTATACCCTTGGGTCATTTGGCCCCGGGTTGTTATACCTGCTGGCACTATCCATTTTTATTGTCCTGATTCTGGATGAAATATACGGTATTGTGAATGTTTACCTGAATATAGCAATCTGTGCTTTATTTGGGGTACTGATTGAATTTGATTTGGGCAGCAGTGCATTTACAACGGAATACACATTAGCCCAATGGTTCGCGGTTTCGGTTAACCTCATTTTTTTAAGTGCAGTTTCAGCCCTGTTGATCCCAAAACTTTTTAATGGCCTGGAAGTTTCGTTTAGTAAAAGAAGGGAAGCGGAAAATAAACTGCAAGATTCTGTAAAAATGCTTGAAATGAAAAACCAGGAACTTGAAGATTTTGCATATACGGCATCACACGACTTGAAAGAACCTTTACGCATGGTACGCAGTTTTTCGGAATTGTTGAAAAAACGGCAGGAGAAGAACCTGGATCAAAAATCCCTTCAATATATCCACTTTATCGTTGATGGCGCCAGGAGGATGAATCAGCTTGTTGAAGATTTACTGGAATATTCCCGGGTAGGCAGGTTGCATCTTGAGAAAGAAATCGTTGATTTGAATAAAATTGTAGATGAAATCAGGGAGAATTATCAAGGAGAACAGTCTCAATTAAAACCGGTAATTACATCTGAAAAACTACCGGAAATGGAAGTGGTACCTATATCCATCAAACTGCTGTTCCAGAATTTGATAGGCAACGGGATCAAATATCAGGATGGACAACACACACCGGAAATCCAGATTTCCTGCCAAGAGAATGGAACTCACTGGAATTTCCGGGTTAAGGATAATGGCATTGGAATACCTGAGAATTATTACGATCAGATCTTTCAGATTTTTAAACGGTTGCACTCAAATGATGAGTTCAGAGGATCAGGAATAGGCCTGGCTATTTGCAAAAAAGTTGTAGAGCAGCATGGTGGTGAGATTTGGGTAGAGTCGGAAGCTTCGAAAGGGAGTTCATTTTATTTCTCATTAAAAAAATCATAGATGAAAATATTCAAAAAGTTTTTGAAGATTGCCCCGAACAGGATTACGCTCACTGTTTTATTGATTTCGTTGATGATTACCCAAATCATAGCTTATAAAATATATGAAACAGAAAAGAAGAATGAGTATTTAATTGTTCAGCAGGAGATCAATCATTTAAAAAATAAACTTGAAGAATCTCTGAGCCATAGTGTTACTGCTACTAAGATGCTGGCCTATTTAATTACACATGATTTGTTGGGCAGCCATTTCGAAAGGATATCAGAAGAACTTCTTGAACAAAACAAATTTATCGATGCCATCCAATATGTGCAGGGAGATCAGATTATAAACACCTATCCTATAGTGGGCAATGAACCCACCATCGGTTACGATGTACTTGAAAATCCAATCCACCGAAGAGAAGCGATGTTAGCCCTCGAACGTGGCGATCTCTATTTTGAAGGGCCATTTAGCCTTATACAAGGCGGCCGTGGAATTGTAGGCCGGTATCCAATAACGATAAACAATGAATATTGGGGGTTTTCTGCAGTTGTGATCCGTTATGAAACCCTGCTGAATGCCATAAATGTGGACAGTTCCGGAATCAATGATACATTTATTTACCAAATGGTAAAATATTCTGATGAACAATCTCCAAACTATTTTTTTTCGCATACCGAACCCTATGACAGAGGGGTTTATTATTCTTCATTTGTGCCTTTTGGTAACTGGCATATATATGCCAAATTAAAAAACCCGTCGTATAACAGGATTGGAATTCTGTTTTCAACAATCGGAATTTTATTCTCATTTCTTTTAGCCATTTTTATGTGGTATTTGGCCGATGAACCACATAGGCTGACAGCTCTTGTTGATAAAAAAACGGAGGATCTGGATACTTCTAACAAAAAGCTTGAAGAGTATACGTATCAATTGATGATGAAAAAAAGAGAGCTTGAGCAGATGGCGTACGTTACATCTCATGACCTCCAGGAGCCCCTTCGGATGATTACATCTTTCCTCACTCAGCTGAAGAAAAAGTATGGCAACCAGCTGGATGAAAAAGCACATCAATATATTTACTTCGCTGTAGATGGTGCTGAAAAAATGAGGCAAATTATTTTGGATTTGCTGGATTATTCAAAAGTAGGCCGCATGGATACTGAGCTAGTAAAAATTGATACAAATCAACTTATCAAAAAGTTAATATCTCAAAAGAAAAAAAGTATTGAAGAATTGAATGCAATTATTGAGATTGGCGAATTACCCGAAATTGAAGCAGATAAAGCAGAATTTGAAATTGTTTTTGAAGAACTTCTTGATAACGCTTTAAAATTTCATAGTCCCGGTAATTCACCGATAATAAAAATTGAAGCCATAACCAGGGACAATGATTGGCTTTTTTCCATTAACGATAATGGAGTTGGCATTTCTGAAAAATATAGAAAAAAGATATTTGAAATATTTCAGCGGCTTCACAGCAGGGAAGAATTGAAAGGCACCGGAATGGGCCTGGCTCTATGTAAAAAAATAATCGGTAATTATCGAGGACAAATCTGGGTGGAATCCGGCGATGGTAAAGGAAGTACCTTTTATTTTACTATTTTAAAAAGTGAAAAGTGAAAAGCTGTAGCGATAGCGACAGTCCCGACACCTCGGGATGAAAAGCTGGAACGGGACGGTAGTTTCACACCCGAAATGATTAGTGAAAAAAGGAACGTTATCAGTTTTTCACATTCCGTTTGCCGCTTTTATATGTGCTCAATAGCCTCTTTGGCAATCATTCATAAAACCAGATCAGATATGTTCACCGCTATCAGCAAATTCGAGGTCCGAAACAACATGGAAGGCGAAGTAAGAATGGCCTTTGAAAACCGTCCAAAACTTGTTGACGATGCAGAGGGTTTTGTGGGATTGCAAGTTTTAAGTCCAAAAGAAAATCCGGCTGAATTCTGGCTGATAACCCATTGGGAAACGGAAGAACATTTTCGCCATTGGCATAAACATCATAAAAGTGAATCGCACAAAGGTATTCCAAAAGGGCTGAAACTGGTTAAAAGGAGTTTTCAGCTAAGATTTTTTGATCATATAACATCATAACCCGGATAAACCGGAATATCCCACAAAGTGACCCCTTCGGGGCAAAACTCAAATTCCAAATTCCAAAATATTGGTATCATTTTTTCTGATTTTTCGGAACATTGAGGAATAAATTGTGGGTAGCAAATGTTTGAATTTTGGAGCCTGGATTTTGAAATTTTTACCATTTTTGGTCAGGAGTTAACTTTAAAGACACAAAATAAAGTAAATGGATAAGAAGGCAATACATAGTGCTATCGAAAGCATTGAAATGGATAAAAATGTGCTTGCAGACAAAATTACAGACTTGCATTTCAAAAAAAATCCATCTCTTGAGAAAAAATATGGCCATATTGGCCGGGAAAGATGCCGTGAAGATGCGATTTTTCATCTCGAATATCTTATTCAGGCCATGCAGATCGAGAGCAGGGAATTGTTTCATCACTACCTTGAGTGGGCATGGCAAATGCTCGATGCGCGGAATATCCCAAAAGTTGACCTGATTCATAACCTCAGGTATATCGGAATTGTTTTATCAGGCCACCTTCAGGCCGAAGAGTACAACACGGCTGCCCCTTACCTGGAGGATGGCGAAGCATTTCTTGAGAAGATAACGACGGATATTGAATCATATATTAAACCGGAAAAGCCATTATTTGAAGAGGCATCCCGCTATCTTGAACTGCTGCTTTCCGGTAAACGTGACCATGCAAAAGGCCTGATTGATTCACTGGTAAAAAATGGAGTTCCGATAAAGGATATTTATGAGCATATTTTCCAGACAACCCAATATGAGGTAGGAATACTCTGGCAGCAGAATAAAATTACTGTGGCTCACGAACATTACTGTACCGCGGCAACACAATTGATCATGTCGGGTTTATATCCTATAATTTTTTCCGGCTCAAAAAAAGGGTTGAGACTCGTGGCTTGTTCGGTGGCGAGGGAACTGCATGAGATTGGCATACGAATGGTTTCAGACTTTTTTGAGATGGATGGGTGGGATACCTATTACATGGGCAGTAATATGCCGGATGCTCACCTTTTAACAGCAATTCGGGAATATGAAGCCCAGTTGCTTGCCATTTCCGTCACCCTTCCGATTCACATCCAAAAGGTTGAACATTTAATCAGTAAAATCAGGAGTGCACCTGAATTTAATAACCTGAAAATTATGGCGGGAGGCTATCCATTTAACGTGGTTCCGGGGCTGAGTTCAAAAATTGGCGCCGATGCATCTGCATTAACAGCAAATGAAGCGGTACAAATGGCTAACAAGATGATGGAATAGAACGATGGTGGTATTAAACCGGGAGAAATTAAAAAACGTTTGTTACCTGCTTTGTAACCATCAAGCTGAAATTCTTGATGTTCTTATGGACGACTATGGTCTTGTTGACAAAAATAATTTACCCATCTCATTTCGTTCAATTATTGCTATGGGTAGTATGGGAAAGGCAGCCGATTTATGGAAAGAAATTGTGGACAAAGGTTTTGCTTCTAATTATGAACTCTATGTGCAAAAAGAGAATGAAGTGCCGCAGGCGCTTCAATTTTCTGCAGGAACATTAGGCAATAAAATCTGGATCATTGCAGCCCCGCATAATGACACCATGGAGAAAATGTTATCGGAATTGATGCATATCAACAATGAACAACAAAATCTGATTCGAAGCGCTAAAAAAGAAATAAGCCGAATAAAAAAAACGAAACCTTCAGAATTTGATGCTTATGATGAAATCTCAAGAGTGAATAATGAATTGATAAATGTTCAGAGAAAGCTTGTTAAACAAAATGAAGAGATCCTTTATCTAAACAGAAAACTGAGCGAAACAAATAAAGCGATTGAGCATTTTGCCTATACGGTTTCACATGACCTGAAAGAACCGCTTCGGATGGTAAAATCGTTTATGGGTCTGCTAAAAAAGAAGTATGAATACCAGCTAGATGAGAAAGCGCAACAGTATATTTACTTCGCCATTGACGGAGCTGAGCGTATGGAAAGATTAATAACCGACCTGCTGGAATATTCGAGAGTTGGAAGATTAAACGTTCCGAAAGAAAAAACAGACGTCAATGAGGTTCTGGACAATGTTTTAAAACTAAACCGTTCACTGATCAATGAACTTGGCGCCGGCATTCATTATCCAAAATTGCCGGTTATTGAATGCCAACGGGTTGCGATACAGCAATTATTTCATAATTTAATCGGTAATAGTTTAAAATATCGTAAGCCGGATGTTGTGCCAGAAATTACAATAACTTGCGAGGCACAAAAGAAATATTGGGAATTTTCGATTAAAGATAATGGAAGGGGAATCGCACTGGAAAATCATAAGTTAATATTCGACCTGTTTCGCAGGGTTCATGAAGAAAGTGAAGAATCTGGCTCCGGAATGGGGCTTGCCATTTGTAAAAAAATAGTTAATGAACATGGGGGAGATATATGGGTGGAGTCTGAAATAGGCGCAGGCAGTACGTTTTATTTTACGTTAGAAAAATAGGTGTTACAGGTAATGTTGTTGTGGGTACTGATGTGAGATGAAGGGAAAGTTATCGTACTTTGCTATCTGCTATCTGCTATCTGCTATCTGCTATCTGCTATCTGCTATCTGCTATC
>RECI01000260.1 GCA_007694095.1 Balneolaceae bacterium
GAAATTATGCATCGCCCCGATATACTCAGGAAGAATTTATCATCCGGATCACTGGGCTTTACGCACATCGCGTTCTCTCTTGGTAGTAAAGAAAAAGTGGATTTGCTAACGGAAGAGCTTCACGATGATGGATATGAAGTGGTTGGGTACCCGCGCAATACCGGCGATGGTTATTATGAAAGTGTGATAAAAGACCCGGAAGGGAATACGATTGAATTAACCGTATAAAACGTACGGTAAGATTTCGTTTTTCAAATCATGAATTGAAAAGCCTCATCGTGGTGACTGATTTTATAATTGCCACTGATGGCACTGATTTTCACAGAGGGGTTTCCGGTTCACTAATTTCAAATAATTATTCCGGATTATCTATAGATGTAATTATTCCTTCTAGTTGTTGAACCAGTCTTTCAATCGCTTCACCAAAACGCTGCAACTCGTACAGAAGTTCTTCATCGCTGCGGTGATCTTCCAGGATATAACGTACTCCTGGTATCATCCATGAAGCATAACCACTCCACGGATCGGTGGATGAATACAACGACTGCTGCCATCGGCTGAAAGGCAGGCCGTCATCGTGCAGAAATGAGCGTTCAAGCTGAATCATCCTCCTGTTAATATTTTCGATAAGATCCGGATCTGGACGGCCGGCCAGAAATTCCGGTATAATCGCCTCCAAAGTGGTAGTCAGGTTAGCAAGTTTTTCAAGATTACCGGCAATTTCCAGCTCACCAAAATGAATGTTCCTGTTCAATTCATGGCTCCTTATTGTCAGGCTTTCAAAGTGATCTGCAATGTCAACGGTATACCGGTTCAGGTCGTAGGGCAATATTGTGGCATTTGCGAATCTGGATGTTACAACTCCGTAAACACCCGCGAGGGCAGGTCCATAGGAGAAGGTGCTGTCAAGGTGGGTTTGATAATACCAGAACGTATCGAAATTGGAATGATAGACAGGAACACTGCCTGATATTGATATGCCAGCGGACGGTATACCCAGGTGCATATAAAAACCGACGTGATCAGAACCCCCTCCAAGATTGCCAACGGACGGTTCATTGTTTCCCGGGCTGATCCATGTTTCATAAACCGTAGTTCCGGTATCGGGATGTTTCACTACTTTGGTTGCTTCGATAATCGGCTTTTTTAGGGAGGGAGAAGCCGAGGCAGCAAAATTTGGCCCGGTTACTGCCGCATCCGCATTCAGGTATAAAACAGCGTTTGCATTCAGTTCATCACGCAGATGCATCACCCATTCTGACGAACCGATCAGCATAAATTCTTCTGCATCCCAGTGGCCGATCATGATACTTCGCTTCGGTGTCCAGCCCCTTGATATCTTATCACCGAGGCTTTTGGCAAGAGTTAGCAGCATGGCCGTACCACTATTGGGATCGGTAGCACCAAATCCCCAGGCATCGTGATGGGACCCGAGAATAATCCATTCATCAGGGTATTCACTCCCTTTGATGGTGCCAATCACATTCGTGATACGTGTAAAATCATGGGGCTGGTCTACCTGTAACCGTACCTGAAGGCGGCTGCCACCCGTTATTCGGTAGGTAAAAGGCAGCCCTCCCTGCCATTCGCGGGGTACCGGTTCACCTTCCATTCGTGATAATATCTCCTTTGCAGAACCATAACCAAGTGGCGCAACAGGGATAGAATGAAAAGCAACTTCGGATGGATCAAGTCTCATGATCTGCTTGTCTCCGTCTAACGGGAGGGCAGGCTCAAAGGGGGTCAGCGGGTCGCCATAGTAGTCAAGAGTCAATAAAGAACCCCTTTGAATAGTGCTTTCATCGCTGAACTTTCCATCGGGATAAACAATCCCATCCACGTATCCGCTATTGGCAGGATCGGTGTAAATGATGAGACCGGCCGCACCGGCTTGTTCTGCAAACATCACTTTAAATCCGCGAAAATTTCCTCCATACCTGGCAATGACAATTTTTCCTTCCACTTCAACACCAAGTTCTTCAAGCAGCTCAAAGTCTTCTTTTGTGCCATAATTTGCATATACAATATCTGCTGTTATATCGCCCGACCCGCTATAAGCATTCCAGCCGTGAACCAAATCCGGGTGTGATGTGTAGGGATCCTCATCATAGATATATTCCTGGTTATTCAGGGGCATTCGTATCGGCCTTACCAAAGAAATCGAGGCTGTGCCGGGTTGCGGCATCCAGGCATCATAATCATAATGGTTCACCTGAAGGCCGGCGCGTGACATTACCTCAGAAATATAATCAATTACCAGACGGCTGTTTTCTGTGCCCGCAATGTGAGGGTGCTGCGTAAGATTATAGAGATGTTTTCTATAGGTTTCAGGTTTATGAAGCTGTATCAGTTGCTGCTCAAATTCAAACTGTTTTCTGACATCACTTTGGTGAAAACCATACAGTGATTCGATATTCAGTGAATCCCGGGCAGGCAGAAATATTTCAGATAGAAAAGTGCAAAAGAAAATGAACAGGAAATGCATGAGAAAGATTAGTTAGTGAAAAGCTTAACAGATTTCAAAAGAAAGGAAAAAATCCTGTGAGTTGAAATTATAAATCTACCGATGAGCTGCTGCTTCAGGATTTACCACTCAATGCAGAGTCTTTCATTATCCATACAGGGAGTCTTCAGACGGATTATGGACAGAAAAACGTTTGAGACTTGGTGCTTGTATTTTGAAATTTTCTCACTCTTAGTCAGGATTCGCAAACTAAAACATTACGATCAGTTCCTTCTTAAACCAAACATCCTGTGGATATTGAACCCGAACCGGAACTCTCCCTCCCTAAATTTATCGCGGTTATTGGCCATGATAAACTGTTCATTATGAAAACGGTTGCTTGTAAAAAAGATCTGAAAAATGTGGCCTCCGGTGTCTATATTCAGCGCAACACCCATGGAATTTTCTGTACCTGTGAAACGATCCCCGATAACCGGGAGATATTCTGCACTCAGGGCAAAACGGTCATTAAGTTCAAATTGGGCTGCAACCCCTACTCCGAAAAGGTCTTGCGGGTTATCTCCCGGAACAAGATTAAAATGTGCATACATCGGTGATAATTGCAGGCTGAACCTGTTGATTTGCCTGGCCACCATCAGGGAAGCCAGGTAGCTTAAACGTTCTGAAAATTCCAATTCCTGGCCTGGCAGAGTACTGATTCCAGTTGAGAAATAGAGAGCGACATCAAGTGGCACACTCCCCGATTCGGTTTGTTTAAGAATTCTCACTGTACCGTTGATATTGATCACTTTTCGTAATGTCATTCTGCCAATACCAACTGAGAAATGGTCGGTAACCCCGTATTCCAGGCCAATCCGTGTATTCGCACCATCATCAAGGCCAAAAAACCGCTCCACCCCACCTTTAACAAGTCCGAATGTATGGAGTACAGAAGTATTGAGATTTTTAGCTTCAGGTGTTTCAACCGTTGTGATACCAATATTTTGCGGCGCCCAAAAAATCATGGTAACCGGTCGGTCGGGCACAGCACGTTCTCGTGGCATCTGGGAATAGACATAGCCCGGAATAATGAATAAAAATGATAATCCAAATGCCGGCATGATTATTGACTTTCTGTATTTATTCATCATATTCTCCAATTGTTGATAATTTTCTAAAACTCTTTAAAGATGTACGCTACATCATAAAACATGAGATCTTATATACAGAGGAGCCCGACGACGGAACCATGCCGGCTTAACCTCCATCAATCCTAAACCGGATATTTTCAAACAACCACTTCACCTTTCATTTAATTGGAGGTTCGGGAATCTGGTATGTAATGAAGCATTTTTAGAATTTTTGAATATTAGGCGCTTTAAGCTCGGTTATTCCCATCTGGCAGTACATAATTTTGATTTGCGATAAACCGAAAGACAAGTTTACAAATATTGGAAAAATCGGTCATTCGGTCATTCGGTTCATCGGTCTGTCGCAATTCATTTAGCACTTTATGATTCATCGAGAACAGGTTCAAGTACTGCCCTGATATGCACATCCATTTCGTCCCTTACGCGGTAAAATAAAATTCCCGGAGGTTCAATATTGTGATCCGTAATATCCTGTACCCACTCTGCTTCAAGTAAAATATTCTCTCCCCGGCGCTGCAGTGTTCCTTCTACTGTTTTTTCAACGGTTACCCCGTGTATTGTGAATTCCCCCTTGACAATCACAACCTGCTTTTCAATTGAATTTTCATCAAAAACTGTTTCCAGCGAGCCGGTATACTCAGCAAACGGAAACTCATCCACATTGAACGTGCGGTACATGTCACGGTCGCGCCGGCTGTTTCCTGTTTTGAGGGTGGAGAGATCCAGGTAAAAATCCACCAGGTTTTCTTCAAAATTGATCATACCCGTCAGATAATCCGATTCACCCGTGAAGGAATGGAGCGGTACCGATGAATGGAATTTCGCATTGCCGTTACGGGTTTCATAGTTTTGGCAATGGACAAAAACTGGCAGCAGTAGTAGCGGTACGCATAAAATGTTAATCCGGAATGCCATACAAATCGTATGGTTTAAGAGGTACATCAGTATCCACCACCGCCGTCATTACCACCACTGTTACCGCCGGATTCATCATTACTTTGGTTATTCTCGGCACCATCATTTATCCATTCTTTTATCTGGTCAATTCTTTGTGATGAGAGATATGGTCCATCTTCGGGCATACGTACCCCAAAAGAAGGATTTGAAGATTCAATTTTCTCTACAAGCGGGCTGTTGGCCGCATCGCCAGGTTGTACCACCAACCTGCCATATTGGTCACCCACACTTTCAATCACGTTAGTATAGGTATTCAGCCGGACGCCGCTTTCCTGAATGCTTGTATGGCAGTCGGCACAATAAGACAAAAAAATCTGGCCAACGTTGTCAAATGTTGGAGACGTGCCAATTTCGTTACCACCATTTCCATTGCCGTTCCCGTTGCCATTTGTTCCATTATTATTATTGACGCCGGTAGAACTTTCATCACAGCCGGAAAGTACAAAAACAAAGGCAAGCATGATTAAGAATGCAAAAGCGAGTACATTTAAATCACTTTTCTTGAAATAGGGGATTGCTTTTTTGATATGCATAACAGAAGGCTTTGGTTACATTTTATAATTAACAGAAACAAAACTTCCTATCGAATAGAGCTTCACATCGCCCCAGCCCACGCCACTCACAGGAATTTTTATGAATGGTTCAGCCCTCAAGCTCCAGTTGGAATGGATATCCAGCTCATAGCCAACAGACAGGTTTGCGTTGTTAAACCAGTGCCGGGATCCGTTCCGGATGTTTATCCCTTCAGCGAGATCATAGCGGTTATTTTCATACCGGAATTGATAATCTTCATTCAACATGATGTAGGACGACACACCGGCTGTAGCATAAATACCAGACCTTTCAAAATTGAGAATATCAAACTTAAGGCTTACAGGTATGTCAAGGATCAGACACAAGGCTCTTGTCTCATCCGGTATAATGCCGGAATTCCAGTAGTCGGGCGGGTTATATTCCCTGCCAAATGCTGTATAGTGCACACTTGAGATAACCAGGCCACTGATGAGAGCAATGTTTCTTGATATACGATACTCACCTAAGAGCCCGATTTTATAGCCGGCACTGTCAAATCTACTGCCGGCACCGGCCGAACTGAAATCGGGCGAAACCACTAAACTTGCCGCAAAACCTGTTTTTTGTGGCCATTCCTTTTTCGAAGCAATATCCGGGAATGTTGAGAAAGCCCGGGATGTAACAACCATACTTTCAGCCCGCAAAGCCGGATCCGGTTTATCGGTGAAAAAAGCAACCGCCATCCCGCCAGGAATATGCGGTAATGTAGCAACATGATGAGTTGGGGAAATTCGTTCAGCCTCAAACGATGCGCTTTCGATTCCGTTTCTGTCAGGTATCATCTCTGTTTCGGGCTCGCTTAAAGCCGGAAGGATTGCCGCTACATCCGGGTCTGGTATAATCGTGTCCGCAGCAGTTTCCGGTTCAGCCTGCCCGTATGACCGGGAATCCATTTCAAAAAATGTGTCTTCCCCAGGGTCGGGTTGCATGGCTGTCTCGGGCTGAACCTGTTCCATGCCGGGGGCAGTATTATAAGTCAGCATCTCAGTGATCTGGTTCAGCCTGTTGTGATTTTCATAGGTGAAATAACCCAACAGTGAGATCACCAGGATGGAAGCTGCAACAATCCATGACACTCTTCTGCGGTGGGCAATTTTTAAATCCCGGATATCAAGCCGTTTTTCAAGCTTCAGCCAGTCTTCTTCTCTGAACGGAATATTGAACTCACCGGCTTTCTTTTGAAAAAACTGCTCAAGGTTATCGTTTTTATGATGTTCTTCCCGCATGGTATTGTTACATGAGTTTATTTTCCAGGATGGCCCGCAGGTTGCGTTTTGCCTTTGAAAGGTTCGATTTGGATGTACCTGTCGTAATCCCGAGCAATTCGGCAATCTCATCATGACTAAATCCCTCAATCACGTACAAGTTAAATACGGTTCTGTATGCCGGGGTTAATTGCTGAACCATCTCCACAATTTCATTGTAGCTGATGCCGCTGATGATGGTTTCGTCGGCAGCAAGTTCCGCGCCGCTTTCGTCCAGGCCTTCATGCATCCGCATTTTGTTATTCCTGTGAAAGTGGTTGATTGCTGTGTTTACAATGATCTTTCGCAGCCATGGCTTAAAGGGCTGATTCGGATCGTATTTGCGGATATTTTCGAAAACCTTCATAAATGCATCATTTAAAATGTGAACCGCCTCGTTTCTCGAATCGGCATAGCGCAGTGTAATACTCATACCATAGGCATAGAACATTTCATAAAGTTCTTTTTGATTTTCGCGGCGCCGCTTGCGGCATCCATTAAGTATTTCTGCGAGCAAGTGTTTCGGATTTTTTCGATGATCAATATTCTAACGATTAATCGGTAGTTTTACACAGCTTCCTTTAGACTATACAGAAATGGCAGGCAATGGGTTGCCTCTTGATGTGAATATTTTAAGAAAGGGTTTGGCATTCATAGAAGAGAATCTGCCGGAAATCTTGACTGCCGGTGACTGATTTGTAATTTGGAAAAAACTTACTGTATTGTTGCCACTATGGCACCATGACACAAAGAAGAATTAATGGAATACCTTTGCGGAGAGTCACTAGGTTGTCATCAAAAATTCCTTAAATTCATCAAACCTGCTGCCAATAGTGATGGACAATTTCTCTCTTTTGAGCCAGACAGCGAGGCGTTCGGGTACGTCTATTTTTTGGCCGGTTTCGGGTACGATTACATCGCGGAATTTTACTGGGTGAGCCGTGGCAAGGGTGACCAAAGGGATTCCGGCTGATTGTTTTGCGGCATATTCTTTTGCTGCCCTTACACCAATTGCCGTGTGAGGGCAGACAAGATAGTTGTGCTGTTGCTTAACGGTCCGGATTTCCTCAAGTGTTTCTTCGTCGGTATAGGAATATCCTTTGATGTGACTGCGAATCGGATCGTCCGAACTACCGAACAGGACTTTGATCCTTACAAAGTTGCTGGGATTCCCCACATCCATTGCGTTGGAAAGGGTCTGTATTGAATCTTTCGGAATAAATTCACCTCCCTTCAAATATTCCGGCACTACATTGTTCACATTCGTAGCTGCAAGAAACGTATGAATCGGCATGCCCATCTTCATAGCCAGAAGCCCACCGGTCAGGTTGCCAAAATTTCCGCTGGGAACTGAAAATACGGGTGAATCCATCCCTTTTTTCTGAAGTTCACCTAAAGCAAACGCGTAATAAAAAGATTGTGGAAGCAGCCGTGCGATATTGATGGAGTTGGCAGAACTAAGCTGTAATTTTTTGTTTAGTTCTTCGTCTAAAAACGCCTGTTTTACCAAGCGCTGGCAGTCATCAAAAACGCCGTCTACTTCAAGGGCGGTAACATTTTCACCGAGTGTAGCCATCTGCATCTCCTGCAGCCGGCTCACCTTCCCTTTGGGATAGAGCAGGCAAACCTTCACGCCGGGAACTTTGTAAAATCCGTGTGCCACTGCACTGCCGGTATCTCCCGAAGTGGCCACCAGAATGGTAACCTCTCGCTGCTCATGTTGGGCAATTTCAGAAAACAGGCGTGCCATAAACCGTGCCCCAAAATCTTTAAAGGCAAGTGTGGGTCCATGAAACAACTCCAGAATGTGGTGCTGTTCGGTGAGAGAGTGCATCTTTACCGGGAAATTGAATGCATCATTCACCACATTTTTTAAAACCTGGACTGGGAGTTCATCTTCCAGGTATAACCGGGCCATTTCAAGTGCAATCTCCGTAAAATCCAGCTCGTGCAACGATGACCAAAAAGCAGGTTTCAGCTCAGGCAGATCCGATGGCATATAAAGTCCCCCGTCCGGGGCCAGACCGGTGCGCATCGCTTCAAGAAATGAAACTGCAGGTGCTATTTTATTTGTGCTGAGCAGATTCAAGATTCAAGGTTCAAGGTTCAGGGTTGACCTGGCAGAGTGCGCCGCCTTTTGGCGCTCCTGCCAGAGTCAAGGGCCAAGGTTCAGGGTTCAAGGATGTTGATATGTTGATGCCAAAATATGGTTGACGTTTTAAAATACGTTCAACTCTGCAAGGAGGCGGAAAAACACCGCCACTCATGCAGGTTTTGATGCGTGTATTTGGTTTGCGCCATCATATTTCAAAACTCACGACTCAAGATTAACCACACATGCACCTTCCACATTTACTTTCGAAACAAAGAGATCGTAGTCCAGGCCGATTTCATCCAATACAGCACCCATCTGTTTTCCAATATCGTTTGCAAGCTGTTCGGATGTACTGAGTGCAAAAAGTGATGGTCCGGAGCCGGAAATACTGCATCCAAGAGCGCCGGTTTCGAGTGCTGCTTTTTTCATTTCGTTGAATCCCGGTATTAAAAGTGACCTTACCGGTTCTATAATTTCATCATGCAGTGACCTCCCGATCAGGTTGTAATCGCTGGTGTATAGTCCGGCAATCAAACCCCCTACATTGCCCCACTGTTTCACTGCTTTTTCGAGAGACACCTGCTTTTTTAAAATTTTCCTGCTGTTTTTTGTCTGTATCTCAATCGCTGGATGTATAATGGTGCAATGCAGATCCTCAGGGGTATA
Source organism: Balneolaceae bacterium (assembly GCA_007694095.1). Taxonomy (GTDB): domain Bacteria; phylum Bacteroidota; class Rhodothermia; order Balneolales; family Balneolaceae; genus Rhodohalobacter. The sequence continues at coordinate 9,130 of RECI01000260.1, forward strand.
CAGGGAAATTACGTCCGGTGGCAGGTGATTTTTTACGAGGATAAATCCTCCAATTAATGCTGCTGCCACATTATCGGCATGCGGTGTTCCGCTTGCGGCTATTTCACCTTCAACCGCAAAGGGAAGTAAATTTTCTTTGGAAAACGGAGTGCCCAGCAGTTCATTAACTGCCACAACCGCTGCAACTGAACTTGCGGCACTGGATCCGAGTCCGCTACCAAGCGGCATTTTTTTAACTATGGATAGTTCGATGCCATCAGCGTGAATATCGTAACCTGCCGCTTTAATCAGTGCTTTGGCAGCCAGACCTGCCGTATTATTTTCCACTTCAAGAGGTAGCCGCCCTCCATCCCCGCTGATAGAGGCAATCCGTAAACCGGGTTTATCAGAAAAAGATGCGGTAACCAGATCCCCCGGTCCGTGGATCGCAAAACCGAGTACATCAAAACCGCAGCCAACATTGGCAACGGTAGCCGGGGCAAAAGCTGTTACAGGCGATTTCTTTTGATTTGCCATTCTGATTCAGGTGGTTTAAAAACCGGCATTGCTATACGCCTTCGTGTTGGCGACCCGTAAAATATCGGCAATGATGCCAGCTGCCGTTACATTTGCACCTGCCCCGGGACCCTTTACCACAAGGGGATTTTCATTGTAATGGGATGAATAAATCGCAAGGATATTATCTGTGCCCGACAGGTTAAAAAAGGGATGATCACGTCCTATCTGCTCCAGTTTTACCGTGGCTTTTCCATCCTCGTAACGGGCAATGTAGCATAATTTTTCACCCTTTTCCCCGGCTTCTCCGATCATTTTTTCAAACAGTGAATTTTCAGCTTCAAGCTTATTGAAAAAATCATCTACATCTTCGGCATTACGTGCACTTTGGGGCACCAGGTTTTGAATGTCCATTTCATCGAACTCAAGTTCAAACCCGGCCACACGGGATAAAATCAACAACTTTCTACCCACATCAAACCCATTCAGGTCGTCGCGTGGGTCGGGCTCGGTATAACCCATATCCTTTGCCTTTTTAACGAGGTTACTGAAGGATCCATTTCCATCAAATGCATTAAAAAGATAACTGAGTGTACCGGAGAGAACCCCTTCAATCCGTTTGATACTGTCGCCTGTTGTTACCATTTCGTTGATGGTACCAATGATAGGCAGCCCGGCTCCAACATTAGTTTCATAACGGTACGCACAGTTATGTTTTCTTGCTTTTTCATGAAGGAGGTTGAAAAAATCCTGGCTCACCGAATTAGCCATCTTATTTGGTGTTACCACGGAAATACTTTGAGACAAGATTTCGGGGTAATACGGGTAAACTTCCGAACTCGCCGTACAATCGATAAAAACGGAATTAGGCAGGTTCATTTGCTTCATTCCGGTAACAAAATCCCGAAGATCTGTTTCGATCCCTTTTTCCAAAAGCGTGGCTTTCCACTCATTCAGGGGTATGGTTGATGCTCCGATGAGCATTTGTTTGCTGTTTGCAATTCCCCTGAGATTTACGTCAATCTGGTATTCTTTATACAATTCATTGGCCTGTTCGCTGATGAGTTTCAACAATGTACTTCCGATAAGCCCGGTTCCCACAAGAAAGAGGTTCATCGTTTTTACACCGGACAGGAAAAAAGCATCATGCAGGGTATTCATCGCCTTTCGCTCATTCTTTTTGTCCACAACAAAGGAGATATTTCGTTCTGATGAACCCTGGGCAATAGCCACAATATTGATTCCGTTGCGTCCTAAGGCATTAAATACCCTGCCGGCTATTCCCGGAATTTGGCGCATGTTATCACCGACAACTGCGATGATGGAAAGGTCTGTTTCTACTTTTACCTCATCGATAATTTCTGCGCTGAATTCTTCCCGGAATTCCTCACGAATGGCATTTTTCGCCGATACCGCGTCTGTAGGCAGTACCGCAACCGTTATTGTATGTTCCGAAGATGACTGTGTGATAAGAATAATGTTGATATTAGACCGTGCCAGCGAGCCAAACATCCTGGCCGAAACACCCGATACCCCTATCATACCGCTGCCCTTGATTGTGATCAATGACACATTTTCGATTGACGACATTCCACGTATAATTCCGTTCTTCTCTGTTATCTCTTTCTTGATCCAAGTTCCCGGATGTTCGGATTTGAACGTATTTTTGATGAGGATTGGAATCCCCGATTTTAGAGCCGGCTGAATTGTTGGAGGGTAGATCACCTTGGCACCAAAATGTGAAAGTTCCATCGCTTCTTCGTAAGAGGCATACTCCACGGAAAAAGCATGGTCAACTTTTCGCGGATCGGCAGTCATAAGTCCGTCCACATCTGTCCAAATTTCGATTACATCTGCATTCAGTGCAGCTCCAAAAATGGAGGCTGTATAATCAGAGCCTCCACGACCGAGAGTTGTGGATTCGTTATTTTCGGTTGAAGCGATAAATCCGGTCGCAAGTATTACTTTTTGGGCATAGTTATCGGCATATTCCCGGATTTTCTGATATGTAATTTCCGTTAATACCCTGGCTGAACCAAAATTGGAATCTGTTTTGATAAGTGATCGGGTATCAGTGTACCTGGCAGGAACGGAATGGTGATTCAGTACCGCGGAAAGAATGAGGGCAGAAAAACGTTCCCCAAACCCAACGATAAAGTCGAGAGTTTTTTTGGTAAGTTCACGAATCAGGTAAACACCCTGCAGAACATCATCCAGCTCATTCAGCATTATTTTGAAAGATGTAATAACATCGCTCCTGCTTTTAGCAGGAAAAAGTTCAGCGATGGTTTTCAAGTGTCGATCTTCCAAAGCTTCAAGGATTTCACGAAATGATTCATCACCCTGCGCAGCTTTCGCAGAAATATCAATAAGCTGATCTGTTACGCCTCTGAATGCGGATACCACCACTACAAGCCTGTTCCCGGCCTGTTTTTCTTTAATGATCTCAACAACCTGAAGCAGGGCATCGGGGGTACCTACTGAACTGCCGCCAAACTTTAATATTCTCATCTGTTTAAAAAAACCGGATTAACGATGTTCGGGGTCTTTTATGGCTCCAATATTCTGATTTATCCTCATTAACATCCCGAACCTGAACAACCTTTATTTTACACATTCATTTAACCTACTACAAGTAGTTTCGTTCCAATAACCTCCGAAATAATGAGAAGCGCTTCCATTCTTTTTCAAATGAATTATTCATATATATATTGGTTATTGCCAATCAATTTCTTTAGTTAGAGCAGGATAACAGGATATCTTTATCAGCATAATTTAAAACCAATTCAAAAAATGGATTTCAGCAAAAAAAAAGCGGCTATACTTGGAGCCGGAAATATCGGGTGTTCAATAGCAAACGGAATCGCGGCATCAGGAATTTTTGAACCTGAGCGGACCTGGCTTACTCGCAGGCGGGTTGAAAAGCTTGAGAGCTACAAGGAGAAAGGTTTTCATGTCAGTTCAGATAATATTGAAACTGTAAAAACGTGCGATATTCTCATTGTATGTGTTGAACCACATCAGCTCGACGGGTTATTGTCAGAAATTGCATCCGTTGTTGACCCACAAAAACACGTGCTGATTTCTGTTGTATCCGGTGCAAGTATTGCCGATATCATGAAAAAAGTACCCAACGACTTGCCTGTTGCACGGGCAATGCCCAATACTGCCATTGCCATCCGGGAGTCGATGACCTGTATTTGTTCAGAGTCAACTGATCCTACATCCATTAATGTAACCAAGGCCATTTTTGATACTGTTGGCCAAACACAGATTATTCGGGAAGAACAGATGACATCTGCAACGGCACTTTGTGCCTGCGGAATTGCATTCTTCTTACGGGCAATCCGGGCTGCTTCACAGGGAGGCATCGAAATCGGGTTTCACTCACACGAATCGCTTGCCATGGCCACCCAAACTGCAAAAGGGGCAGCCTCATTACTTGCAGCCATGCATAATCATCCGGAATATGAAATTGACCGTGTAACCACTCCGAAGGGTTGTACGATTTCCGGGCTTAACCAGATGGAACACGGCGGTTTCAGTTCAGCAATGATCAAAGGAATACTCACCTCAGCAGAAAAGGCAGAAAAGCTTTATTGATGAATCAGATGGTGAAAAACATGGTATTTCTATTCGAGAACGCACTGAACTATGCTTCGTAATCAATTTCGACTCCCAGCCAGGTTATGGGAAAAACAGAAATACCATGTTTTC
>RECI01000241.1 GCA_007694095.1 Balneolaceae bacterium
GGCCGGGATGACGTGGGGAGATCCGGCATCAACTGAAGTAGAACAGGTTTTTTCCGATATGGGAATTCTGTAAATTTTGGGAAAGAATATACAATCCATCAAACAATAAAAAATCTGCAGATATGTCAAAAAACCATTTCAATATTGATGACGCATACCTTTTCGAATCAGAGCTTTCGGAAGATGACAAAATGATTATGGAGGCAGCAAGGGAGTATGCGCAAACAAGGCTCGAACCGCGTGCTCTTGAGGGCAACCAGCATGAAAAGTTTGATATCAGCATGGCAAAGGAAATGGGTGACCTTGGCTTGCTGGGCGCAACTACTGACCCTAAATATGGCGGAGCCGGCGTAAGCCATACAGCCTATGGGTTAATTGCCAGGGAAGTGGAGCGGGTTGATTCCGGTTACCGGTCTTTTATGTCTGTACAGTCTTCACTGGTGATGTACCCCATTTCTGAATTTGGCACAGAAGAACAAAAACAGAAATATCTTCCCCGCCTTGCCTCGGGTGAGATTATAGGATGCTTCGGCCTAACAGAGCCGGATCACGGCTCAGATCCCGCATCTATGACCTCAACCGCAATAAAAACTAATGGCGGCTGGATACTGAACGGTGCCAAGATGTGGATCACCAACTCCCCTATTTCCGATGTGGGAGTGGTTTGGGCAAAAGCAAAAGAGTCAAAAGATGACACCCCTGTAATCCAGGGATTCATCGTTGAAACAGGAATGAAAGGATACTCCACTCCCGAAACCAAACATAAAATGAGCCTGCGTGCTTCTTCCACCGGCGAAATGGTTTTTGAAGACGTATTTGTACCTGATGAGAATGCATTTCCTGATATCCGCGGACTTAAAGGCCCGTTCATGTGCCTCAACAGTGCACGTTATGGCATAGCCTGGGGTGCCATCGGGGCAGCCGAGTTTTGTTACCATAAAGCGCGGCAATATGTGCTTGACCGCAAACAATTTGGCAAACCGATCGCAGCCAACCAACTTCCGCAAACCAAGCTGGCCGACATGCTCACCGATATCACTGCCATGCAGATGCTCGCCTGGCGGCTGGGTCAGCTGAAGGACCAGGGACGTTTACATCCATCCATGGTTTCACTTGCAAAACGCCATAATGTAGGCAAGGCTCTTAACATCGCGCGCGTTTCACGCGACATGCACGGAGGCAATGGGGTTTCGGGTGAATACCGGGTAATTCATCATGTTATGAACCTAGAATCTGTAAACACTTACGAGGGCACATACGATATCCACGGATTGATTCTTGGGAGGGAAATTACTGGTATACAGGCGTTTACCCCGAAGGGGAATGACGGGGCTGATCTCTGATTACTCGATCTATGATTTTTTTTTAAGCCAGATCAGAGATTGGGGAATCGATTGATCTGAGCTCTGAGATCAGTTTATGAACACGACAGCGAAATCACCTTGATATGTGGCGGGCCGTACCAACGCGAGGAGATCCCGGCTTGGCTTCGCAATGGGATTCGGGCACAGTGGGTTTTTCTGTTATAGCTGCCGGCGGTAAGATCGAAGGCCGGGAGGACGAGGGGATAAATCTGAAACCCTCAATGTCTGGCTATAGCAACAAGAGAAATAAATTATAATTGAATCAAGGGTTATAATTTTTCAATCGATAACAGCTAATCATCTTATTATTTAGTTCCAAGATTTCATTAGAGGAGATCTCTCCCAATTTGCCAATAACAAGTTCCGAATCAAGAGTCACGATTTTATCGATTCGAATAATGGATTCTCTTTTCAGGCCATTTTCATCTGAAGGGTTCAAACGAATAGAGAAAGCCGGTTCATAATAGAGTTTGGTAGAAATGAATGCCAGTACGACATCGATTTTTGTGTTCAACAGAACACACGCAGGTCTTCGTTTCTGACTGCTTAAATCTGTAAATGGAAAAGGAACAATGACAATATCTCCTTTTTTCATGCATACAACTCCTTTACATCACTATCAGCATATAACTCCTCCTCCTCTTCCAGAAATCTGAATGATTTCGATTGAGATGCCATCTGTATGATTTCCCTGTTGAGCTCTTTCTCTTTCGCACGATAAAGAAGAAAGTCAATGTAATCTTGTACTTCTATAAGTTTACTTTCAGGCAGCTTTTTTAAGCTTTTAACCGTTCGATCAATTAACATCTTTCGTGTCATAATTTCACACCTGTTTATTGTTATTTTTGATGATATGGTAATGTATAACGAGAAAAGATCAAAATCATTGAATGGATATCAAACAGTTTTAAACACACTATGAATGCTTCCTACTGAAACTAAAATCTTAATTTAACAGGAATACTTAAAAATAAAACAAAACCAACTGTGTCATCCCGATACGCCTGTCGGGATCTCCTTACGCGGAAGAGTACGAGCTATATCAACGCCGGGAGTTCCCGGCTTAGCTTCGCAAAGAGATTTGGGCAGTTGTTGGGTGGAGCTGGTGAGTTTTGTTTTAGTTGCAGACGGGATGAACAGAGGCCGCGCAGAGCACAGCGATACCCACGTAGTGCTCCGAGTGAAGCGATTCCCGCGAAGCGCTCCGAGCGAAGCGATATGACGGGTGATAAGACCTTTGGGTTAGATTATAGTTGTTTATCTGATATCTATCCGTGCCCGTATTACCCGGTCTCCAATCTGAATTCGATCGGCAACATCCAGGC
>RECI01000182.1 GCA_007694095.1 Balneolaceae bacterium
AGCAAGCTTTTACCAGTTTAACCCCGATTCCTGATTATTTTGTAACTCTCTTCCAGACCGATCATCGGCATGGGATAATCTTTCCCGATTTCTACCCCGAAGAGAACCTGCTGGCCGGAATCCATCTGGTGGGGCTTGTGGATATATTCAGCAGGTACGTGTTTCAGTTTCGGAATCCAGTACCGGACAAATTCTCCTTTGTTGTCATACTTTTCAGCCTGGTTAAGGATATTAAAATAACGGTTTCGCGGATCGTGCCCAACCGTGGCATTATATGCCCAGTTTCCCCAGTTGCTGCACACATCGTAATCTATTAATTGTGATTCAAACCAGGCTGCTCCCCATCGCCAGTCAAAATCCAGGTTTTGTGAAAGAAAACTCGCTGCATTTTGCCTGCCCCGGTTGCTCATAAATCCGGTCAGCTTTAATTCCTGCATGCAGGCATCAATAAACGGGATTCCTGTTTGCCCATCAGCCCATTTACGGAATATTGCTGCATCTGTTTTTTTATTAAGCTTTTTTTTCTGGATACCGCCAAGCCTGAATATGTCATTGCCATACTTCATTGCTGAAAAACGGAAGTAATCACGCCAGATCAGCTCAAATTTCATCCAGTAGGTGGATACATTTTTATGCACTTCCCGCTCATACCTCTCTGTCTGTTCATAAATGGTTCTGGCAGATATGCAGCCATGAGCCAGCCAGGGAGAAAATTTTGATGAATAATTGGCTCCAATCAGGCCGTTCCTTGTAAATTTATAATTTCTGAGTGAATCTGAGTCAAAGAAATAGTAATTCAGCCTCCTCGCAGCTTCATTTTCTCCGCCCTGAAAATTCAAAACGGCTCTGTTATCCGGTTTCTGGGGTTTTAATCCGAGGCCTTCAACTGGCGGTATTTCGCCCGGGGAAACTTCAGTCACCGTTTTATTAATCTGGACCTTTTTTAAGGGGTTTCTGACAGAGCAATTCTTTTCAATCTGATTTCTGAAACTTGTAAAAACTTCGGGAAGTTTAGAGATTGTAAAAGGAAGATCGTCAGGATGATACAATGTATGGCCCTGAAATGACTGCATCGGAATGTGAACGGAATTTCTTACTGCCCTTTCTACACGCAGCTCCTCATCAGTTGCCTCAGCATGATAGTAGATGGCATCGGGATTCAGCTGCTTCACCAACTCCGGAATCACAATTTCCGGTTTTCCGATTCTCACGATTAAAGAATCACCCATTTTCTGCCGTAATTCCGATACGCATTCAATCAGAAATTTTGCCCGCAATGCACCTGTTTTCGGAAAGCCATATTCTGTTTCTTCAAAATGGCGCGGATCAAAACAGTACAGTGGAATAACTTCTCCGAGCAAGCTTGCCCTGTAGAGCGGTTCGTGATCAGTTGTACGTAAATCGTTTCTGAACCAGACTAAAGTTTTCATTTTCTGTTCATGAATTCAAATGTAACAAAAATCATTCCAGGCCACTAAAGCGGAATTCACTTCGCGGGAATCGCTGTGCCCGGAGCTCAACAGGCTCATTTTTTGAACGTACAGTGAAATCCAGGCTAAATTTATTGAAACTGTTTGGAAGCCTCCACGGCAAGCCTGTCTACCCTGTTATTCAGTTTGTTGTTTGAGTGGCCTTTTACTTTTATCCACTTCACCGAGTGTGGACTCATGGCTTCGAGCATCTCTTCCCACAGGTCACGATTTTCAACGGATTTTTTATCTGCTTTTATCCACCCTTTTTTTTGCCAGTTTTCAATCCAACCCTTTGTAAAGCTATTTACAATTAACGCGCTGTCGCTGTGAATTTTAACATAGCAAGGTTTTTTCAGGGCTTTCAGCCCTTCAATCACCGCCCTCATCTCCATCCGGTTGTTTGTGGTATACCGTTCGCCTCCGCTCAGTTCCTTCTCTTTTCCCTTGTGTATCAGTAGTGCCCCCCAACCACCTGGCCCGGGATTGCCGCTGCATGCGCCATCGGTGTACAAAATTACTTCAGGACGCTTTTCAGACATACTCTTTTGTAATAACGTTTAATGATTCCTTTAACAATGCGGCCTTAACCGATACTTTTTCCATCCAGTCTTCTGAATCACCCCCGGCGTATATTACCGACCGCGATGAATTGATGACAGGCAACCCTTTGTGGTCTTTCAGTATCTCCGCTAAATCTTCAATATTCCCGCCTTGTTTTCCCACACCGGGAATCAACAAATGCGCTTCCGGGAACGCCTTTAGAACAGGCCTGATCCAGTCTGTCTGCGTTGCCCCGGTCACGAGCCCAAGATGGGAAGAACTTTTGCTCATTTTTTTGGCAAGTTCCTCGGCTATATACTCACCAAGTGATAACCTGCCTTCAAACCTTCTCTGCAAGAGATCTGCTGCACCTCGGTTCGATGTCATTGCCAGCACAAAAACAGCCTTTTCCGGGTCATCAAGAAAAGGATCAATCGTTTCCATACCCATTAAAGGATTCAGTGTAATGGCATCAGCACTCATGTGTTCAAAAAAAGCAAGTTTGTATTGTAACGCTGTATGGCCAATATCACCCCTTTTTGCATCAATAATCAGGATTCTGTTCGATGGAACCATATCTGCAACCTTTTCCAGTACAGCCCATCCTTTACTCCCCATAGCCTCAAAGAAGGCGGTATTCGGCTTATAAGCGCAAGCATACGGTTTGGTTGCCTCGATAATTCGTCTGCAAAAATCCAGGATTAACTTATCATCTTCACGAAATGCTGCTTTTAATGGTTTAGGTATATATTCCGGCACCGGATCAAGCCCAACGCATAAAACGGATCCTGTTGAGGAAATCGCATTTTTTAGTTTTGTGGTGAAGCTCATAAAGGTTTAACCTGTTCTTTTTTGCCAGTTAACTTAAAAAGCTAAGATAAGGCGAACAAAATTGCCTTACATTTATTTATCATTTACACAGCAATGAAATTATCACAATTTTTATGAGTTGGTTTGAAGAATGGTTCGACAGCCCGCTATATGAACAATTATATTCGAACAGAAATGAGGTTGAAGCCGCTTTACTGGCTGATTTAATTGAAAAAAATATTCCCAGGTTTCGTTACCCGCAAATTCTCGATCTCGGCTGCGGGAGGGGGCGCCACTCCATCACTCTTGCCTTGCGTGGATACCGGGTTGCCGGGGTAGACCTTTCCGAAGAAGCCATTAAACTTGCGAAACAGAGGGCCCGTGAAAAAGGTGCTGAAGTAGATTTTATTATCGGGGATATGCGTGATTCGCTGAATTTACGCTTCGATGCTATTGTAAATCTCTTCACTACTTTCGGTTATTTCGCTGATGACAGTGAGAACGAAAAAGTTATTTCGAATGCAAGCTCCATGCTAAAGCCGGAAGGATTATTGATGATCGATTTTTTTAATTCAAAGGTGGTTGTGGAAAAACTGGTGCCCGGTGATGCAGGTTCTTTCAAGAACCTCAACTTTCACATAACACGCTATATTAAAGATGGAATGGTATTCAAAAAGATTCTCTTTGAAGGCCCTCAAAACACAAAGCCGGTTCAGTACATTGAACGGGTGAAATTGTATGATCTCGACTGGTTCCGGGAAGTTTACAAAAATCATCATCTTGAGCTGATTTCTGTATATGGCAATTATGAAGGAGATCCTTTTGATACCGAAACAAGCCCTCGCCTGATAATGCTATGCAGGAAAACAGGGCAACCTGAATAAGTGCCCCGTCAGGGTTATCGGGACTCATTTCAGAGTTGGCAGTTGGCAGTTAAATAAAAAAAGAGTTTATACGCTATAACTCAAAACTTAAAACAAATTTCATCTGCTGTATCTTTTAAAATTAATTGTTAGCAGGCTTTGTGATTGGCACCTTGCGCACAAAAAAATTGCGCTATACTGAAAATACTTCGCCTTATGGAAAGGCTGCCCTTGCTATATCATATTTGGGTTGAAGAAAATACTTCTTCAGCACCGTGCGGGGGACGGTCGAGCGTCCAGGTTTCGAAATAAAACTGTCTTTCGGAGCGAATTCGCTTACCGTTGATGCTAAAAAAACGGAAATTGTGGCTTACCAGGTCACGAAGCGGATAAAAAAGTTTCGGGTAGATGTTTTCTCTTGAGAAAAGGTGCAGGTCAAAACCCTGGTGAGCCTGCTCTTTATACAGCACCAGGTCGCCGGATTCCAGCACTTTTGCAAGCTCTTCTTTTTTATGGCCTACGTTGCTGTTTTTATCTATTCTCAGTGATTCTGGATCCCATTGCAGGATGTTTCTTTCAGAAAGAATGATTGCCTCTCCGATCCCGGCTTTTTCAAAGATGGAGTGAAGCGGCCTGATGTTGCCTCCAAAAAAGAGGTTGTAATCACTCAAAGCCGAACCAATAGCCCGAACAATCAAATCATATTTATCTAAACAATTTAAGCCAAATAAATTTTGTTCCAGTTTTGTACCACTGATATAGAATTTAGAATATGTGGGGTCTGGCTTCATAAAATCTTCGATGCTCATCGTAACCTGCTGCACACTGCGATCGGTATGGCGTTCTCTTAGTGCATCGAGCCGGAGGTCGTTTTCAAAAATAAGTTTGAATATATCCATTTGTTGTCGGGAATTATTGAGACAATGAAAAAATTTTTCCGTTTAGTTTAATCCGGATTAAGCGATAGACTTCGGAAGTCTTTTTCGTCTATTGCTTAATGTGGGTTTAAACCTGAATTATGCAGCAGGAAATTGAGCCCTGATAACTACATTAACCTGCAATTTGCAGTGCGCTATGAGCCAAACCTTACTGCATTCATTCAAATCAGTTAACAAAATTATCAATAAAAATTGACCTGATTCATAATCCGGGATGAACAAAAAACCCCGTATGATTGCTCACCGGGGTTTTGAAAAAATTTGGTTTGATGGTACATCAGATCATAGTCGCGATTACAAGAGCAACAACGGCCATCAGTTTAATCAGGATATTGAGAGAAGGACCGGATGTGTCCTTGAAAGGATCGCCTACGGTATCGCCCACAACAGCTGCTTTGTGAGGATCTGAACCTTTGCCGTATTTCACACCGTTCACCTCAACACCCTCTTCAATCATTTTTTTGGCGTTATCCCATGCTCCGCCTGAGTTGGCCTGGAATAATGCCATCAGAACACCGGAAGCCGTTACACCGGCAAGCAGGCCGCCAAGCATCTCCGGACCTCCAATAAACCCGAACAGAACAGGAACAGTTACTGCAAGCAGACCGGGCGCAACCATCTCCCGGATGGACGCTGTAGTTGAAATTTCAACACATTTTGCATACTCTGCTTTTCCGTCGGCAGCATCAAAGATTTTGCGGTCTTCATCACTCCACTCAGAAAGATTTTTACCTTCGTTGCGGGTCATAGCTTTCAGCGCTTCGGTAAGTTCAGGAATGGTCTTGAACTGACGCCGTACTTCTTCGATCATGTGCATGGCTGCGCGTCCAACCGCCTGCATAGATAGTGCAGAAAAGAGAAATGGAAGCATTGCGCCAACGAAGAGAGAGGCCATTACATTAGGCATAGTAATGTCGATACCGGTAAGCATGTTATCGGGATTGGCCACATTGTAGGATGTGATAAACGCCGCAAATAATGCAAGTGCGGTAAGTGCTGCAGAACCAATCGCAAAACCTTTACCGATTGCAGCTGTAGTGTTGCCAACAGCATCGAGTTTGTCGGTACGCTGACGAACTTCCGGCGGAAGTTCACTCATTTCGGCAATACCACCCGCATTATCGGAGATGGGTCCGTATGCATCCACTCCAAGCTGAATACCGGTATTAGAGAGCATCCCAACGGCCGCTATCGCGATTCCGTAGAGGCCTGCAAAGTGGTAAGCACCCAGAATTGCAGTAGCAATAATGATGATCGGGATGGTGGTTGAGATCATACCTACGCCAAGACCTGCAATAATATTCGTAGCAGATCCTGTTACAGATTGCTTTACAATATCCCATACCGGTTTTTTTCCTGTGCCGGTATAATATTCTGTGATCAGGCCGATCAGAAGTCCGGCTGCCAAACCAAAAATGGTGGCCCAGAATACACCAGAAGCTGTGTAGGTGAAGTCATTGAATACCCATTCAGACGGCAGCATCCATTGAATAATAAACCAGCTGGCAATAAGCATAATTGCCGCGGATACAAATTCGCCGGTATTTAACGCTGTTTGTGGGTTGCCTCCCTCTTTTACCTTTACAAAGAATGTTCCGATAATAGATGTGATGATTCCAACACCTGCGAGAACAAGCGGTAACAGAACCGCGTTAAGGCCACCAAACGAATTTACAACCTCAAAACCAGCTAGACCCATGTACGCTGCGCCAAGTACCATGGTACCGATAATGGACCCAACATACGATTCAAAAAGGTCGGCGCCCATACCTGCAACGTCGCCCACATTATCGCCTACGTTATCGGCAATTGTTGCCGGGTTCAGTGGATGGTCTTCAGGGATGCCGGCCTCCACTTTACCTACAAGGTCGGCTCCAACGTCAGCAGCTTTGGTATAAATCCCACCGCCAACACGGGCAAAAAGGGCAATGGATGATGCACCGAATGAGAAACTTGTTATAACCGTAAGCACCTGCTGTATGTTTTCAACACCCATGCCAAACATGTTTGTATAGAGAAGAAAGAGCAGGCCAAGGCCTAAAACTCCAAGTCCAACCACTCCGAGTCCCATAACAGAACCGCCGTTAAAGGCTACATTTAACCCTTCGGCCAGGCTGGTTCTCGCAGCATGAGTGGTTCTGACGTTCGCTTTGGTAGCAACCCGCATACCGATAAAACCGGCTAATCCGGAACAGAATGCTCCAACTATAAATGAAAGTGCAATAAGGGGTGAAGATGTTTCGGGATTCAAGGAGCCTTGAATTCCAAGGAGAATTGCAACAAAGATCACGAATATACTTAGTACCCTGTACTCAGCCTTTAAAAATGCCATAGCTCCGTCAGCAATATAAGTACTGATTCGGGCCATTTTTTCGGTTCCGACATCCTGCCTGGATACCCACCTGGATTTTACATAGGTATACAACAAGGCAATAATTCCGGCTACCGGAATCAGAAGAATAATTGTATTAGCCATAATTGATGTTATTAGTTTTCAGTTAGTGAAAGTATTTGTGTTAGTTAAATTTATTCATTGCCAGCTGAATGCCGCCACGAAGAAACGTTAAAATTGCCTCTGATGCAACATCGAGTGCTTCGTCGATGATTTTCCGTTCTTCTTTAGTAAATGGCGATAATACATAATCCGACTGTCTGCCACGGGGGAAATTGTTGCCAATTCCGATTCTCAGCCGTGCGAAATCACTCGAGCCAACGTGTTCGATAATATCGGCAATACCGTTATGCCCGGCAGCGCTGCCGCCAGGCCTCAGCCGCAGTTTTCCGGTTTCAAGGTGAATATCATCATGACAGACAATGCAATCGGAAATTTCAAATCCGCCCTTATTCATTGCTCTTAACACTGCACTACCACTGCGATTCATATACGTGAGCGGCTTCATCAGCGAAACTTTCCTACTTTTAAACTGCCCCTCCCCGATAAAGAAAAGACCATTGCCCGGTTTAAGAGTAATGGTCAGTTTTTCTGATAATGTATTAATCAGTTCGAAACCCACATTATGGCGCGTTCCCACATATTCTGTTCCGGGATTTCCCAGTCCAACTACTAATGCCATAAGTGCGATTCAAAAATTATTTTTTTGGTTCGCCGGATCCTTCAGCTTCACCTGACCCGTCAGCTGCTTCTTCACCTTCTTCACCTTCAGCAGCTTGCTCCGCATCTGCTATTGCCTCATCAAGCTCATCTTCTTCTTCAAGAGCAGATGTAAATACTTTATCTGATTTTGGCGGAGCAATAGTAACAATGGTACGGGTTGATTCATCAAGCGGCTCAATCCCCTCAAGTTCCAGTTCACTAACATGGAGTGAGTCTCCGATTCCAAGATCGGAGATATCAAGCTCAAAAAGTGCGGGAATTTTATCAGGAACAACCTTGATTCGTACAATCCGAAGCGGTTGAAATATCCGTCCCCCACTGTCTCTCACACCCTTTGCAATACCAGTTAAACGAATAGGTACATTAAGTTTAACGGGAGTTTCCGGATCAAGAACATAAAAATCGGCATGATATGCACGATCGGTAATCGGATCGTACTCTACTTTCACGAGAAGGGTTTTATATTCCTTTCCGTCGATAGTAAGCAATTGCAGTTTTGTCTGACTAACGGAAAGTATCTTTTCAAGATCAGCCTCACTTATTGAAAAGTGAACATTTTTCTCGATTTTTGGCCCGTAGAGAACTGCAGGAATTCGTAATTCAGCACGAAGTTGAGAGGAAGATTTGCTTCCGGGTTCTCTTAATTCGCCTTCAAGTATGTAAGGTTCTGGTTGCTTCATTGGTTTTTTGGTTATCAATTAATCATCAAATAGTGCACTTATTGTATCATTCGTATGGATGCGCTGTATCGCCTCGGCAAATATTCCGGCTACGCTAAGTACTTTAATTTTATACGACGGTTTTCTCAGAGGTACTGTATCGGTTACAAGTAACTCATCGATTGGTGAATCTTCGATTCGCTGATAGGCAGGCCCCGACAAAATGGGGTGCGTACATGTTGCCATTACACTTAAAGCGCCACGCTCTTTTAATGCTACGGCTGCATTGGTGATAGTGCCCGCTGTATCAATCAGATCATCAACAATAAGCACATGCCTGTCCTGAACTTCACCGATAATATTCATCACTTCTGCCACATTCTGTTTTGGGCGGCGCTTGTCAATAAATGCCAGTCCGGCACCCAGTTTTTTGGAATATGAACGTGCCATTTTCAGGCTCCCAACATCCGGTGCCACCACAACAAGGTTTTCGATGTGATTGTTCTTAAAATGTTCAATAAAAACCCTGCTGGCATAGAGATGGTCAAGCGGTATATCAAAAAAGCCCTGTATCTGTGATGCATGCAGGTCCATTGTAAGAATTCTGTCCGCACCGGCCTCCACGAGCACATTTGCCATCAATTTGGATGCGATGGATACCCTCGGCTGATCTTTGCGGTCCTGCCGGGCATATCCGAAATAAGGTATCACTGCGGTAATTCTTTTTACTGATGCCCGTTTTGCGGCATCCAGAAGAAGAAGCAGCTCAATGATGTTATCTCCGGGGGGTGGTGTGGATTGAATCACAAAAATATCCTCGCCGCGAATACTCTGTTCATACTTCACATACAGCTCTCCATCAGAGAAAGATTTGATGGTAACTTCTCCCAAATCAACACCATAGCTTTCTGCAATAGCACGCGACAGCGCGAGGTTGCTTCTCCCTGCAAATATGGCTAAAGGTGTATCCAACTAAAGGTGCAGTAAAGTTTATAAAAAAGAAAAAGGAGTACCTGCTTTGGTATCCTTTTCGACTAAAACGTTGCCCGGGGAGGATTCGAACCCCCACATACGGGACCAAAACCCGCTGTCCTGCCATTAGACGACCGGGCAATATTCGGTTTATTGACAGACCCCAAAGATAGAGAGAGATACCAAATCAATCAAGAACCAATTGCATTTTTAAATACTTCACAGCGATGGCAGTTGCGTGCCCTGCAATACCTTTTGAGTTGGTGCGCAAGGCCGGGTAAATTTTTTTCTTCTTTGAGATCGTATCCCGCATTGATAAATGGGTTTTTAACCTCTGCCGGCATTGCAATTCCCGAAGTATCCCACTCTTCTTTTGCCCAATTTTTCAATGATGCAGAATGGAGCAGGTCACCAAGCAAATACAGGGCAGGAATCATAACTGTATGTCTGAGAATCCCCAGCATCGTTTGTCCGGGTTTGTATTCATCCGGAATCATATCCAGCAATGCGGGCCAGGCAGTTTCCGGATTGTCCAAAAACCGGCGAAACGGAAACAATTGCAAGGCATGATGCAGATACGCAGCCTGTTCAACCCGCACCACAGGGCGGCTTGCAGGCCTCATTCCCGTATATACCCATTCATCAGTATATATGCCATGAGTACCTGAAAAGGCAATTTTTCTGATGATACCCGCAAATTCATTCGCTGACATTTCTTCAGCGTTAATTTTTACAGCTTTGTGCGCCACATTCCACATCTGCTGACGGTTTGATGGCATCCCGAGAGTATGGTATAATCTCATTACCACACAAAATTTCCATGCTTTGGAAACAGGTACCCCAACAGGATAATCTTTCAGAAGCTCTTCCACTTTGTAACCAAGATACTCACTGTTGGCTTTTTTTAGCTGAGCCCTGAAAGCATTCTGGTGAATGAACACTGGATTTCCCGCGCATGCTAACCCACTGTTTTCTTTTATTTCTGCAAGCCTGTACAGGCTTCTGTGCATGTACGGCTTGAGGCATAATGTATATGGAACCAAACCTGAACAGGTTTTAACCGGACCCGGAACATCATGCTGAAAAACAACGTGCAGAAAAACCCGGTCATAACGGGGATCGTTTTGGTGATCGTGTCGCTCCCAATCAGACGATTTCCGGTGTATTTCAACAGCGCCAAACCACCTTAATCCGTTGATATGGATAGCTGCTCCAAGAAAATCGGGGCCGGCACCGTGATTGATAATACCGTTATTGACGATTTGAACCGGCTTTCCGCATACTGTTTTAAGGTTTTGACAGTCGAATTCAAGGTTCTGCCAAATCCATTGGTAGAGATTTTCCTTGTATTCTGTTTGTTTAGCGGCCATTTATTATCCGAAGATCGTTTTCGCAGGGTGCCGGGTTTTTGGCTGCCCTAAAATGATCGGGCACCTGATTTCAGAAACTTCAGGCTAAGTTATGATTCACTGCTTTAATATGCCGGATTTTCTCTCAATTTTTCAGATTTTTTTGATCGGTGAAACCTCAACCTCCCTCAATGTTAGCGCCATATGACTATGTCATGAATACCCAATCCCTGATTATATAAATAGCCAGGCAAAAGATCGTGCAATCAAAGATTCGTGGTTTAGCGACATATATTTTTTTATCGCTGTCATCATCCTTTTTATCCCTGTTTCTTTCATTGGTTATTCCAATTATCTTAAATCACTGTTTCAGATAGGCAATTAATTGAATAATTTTAATTTGATACAAAAAATTGTGATTACCATTTACTGCCTCCAATTTATACCTAATTTCACAATATTCAGCAAGTAAAAAAACTCATGATGATACTACTCGACAGCAAACACATGCATCGTACAATAAAACGGATGAGTTACCAGATTCTTGAAGAAGCAGGAGATTCATCTGTTTGCCTTGTTGGAATTAATTCACGAGGATTTGCGCTTGCCGGCATCTTAAAAGAATCTCTTGATGAGGTGATGCCCAATCCTGCAGATATCTACCAGTTTCGGGAAAAATCAGATGAAACAATTTTATTTAGAAATCCACCATCTGAAAGCCAGATACTTGTCATCGTTGATGATGTAATTTTCAGCGGTGAAACCATGTTCAACTGTTTTCAAAAAATCCCGGAACTTTTTCTTTATCAAAAGATTTGTGTTACAGTACTTGCCGACAGAGGACATCGTAAATTCCCGATCCTCGCTGGAATTGTCGGGTTACATGTTCCCACTAAACTAAATGAACATGTAGAACTGCTCCTGGATGGTAACAAACCCGGGCAATTAGTTCTTATAAAAAGATAATTTTTGAACATTCATACATGAAAACCGCATTACTTTTTTTAGTTTTCTCTTTTTTTTTCTCTATATCAACTACAACATACATTTCTGCCCAGGATACTGTCTCTATTCCTGATACACTACGTGGCTGGGATACATCCTGGGAATTGGGCCTTAATGGCTCACAGGCTTCTTATTCGAACTGGAGTCAGGGTGGTGTTAATAATATCGCGGCCACCGGAAGCACCACGTTCACTACTATCTTCAAAAAAGACCGATATTCTTACGGCTTCCTTGTAAATACAAGGTTTGGGAAAACCAAAATAGAAAATGAGGGAATCAGAAAAATTGATGACAGGCTATATATCTTAAACAGGTTTCTCTACGACCTTGGTGAAGAAGATTCCGATTTCAAAATTTTCGCAAATATCCGGTTTCGCACCCAGTTCGATAAAGGTTATAATTACGGGACCGAACCCAAAGAACTCATCTCAAATTTTTTAGCTCCTGCATATCTAACCCAAGACGCAGGTCTTGCATATATCCCCGGACCCATGTTTTCTTTTGAGGCAGGACTTGGTTTACAGCAAACTTTTGTTCGTGATACAAACCTCTCCGAAAAGTATGGCTTGTCGGAAGGTGAAACGTTCAGAAATGAAGCCGGTTTAACACTTGGTTCTTCATTTGATGCAAATATTGCTACGAATATCCGGTTTACTTCCAGCATCAACTCGTTTACAAGTTTCAATAAACCTGTTAAAAGTACCGATATCTATTTTTCAAATAAATTCGCGGCTAGGATCAATCGTTATCTTAACACTACATTTAGTGTGGATCTTGTTTATAACGATGATTTTTCGAGTGAAATTCAGGTTGCACAGGTTCTCTCCCTCGGCGTTTCATTCACCATAAGATAAATTATTACTATTGAACCGGTTCGGGCCATATCTTCCTGCACTAAAAAATGCACTCCAAAAACTGGATTTTTGGCGCAGTACTTATGGTGACGATGGTTTCGGATATGGCTTAAAGGACTTCGGTGAACTTACAAATATCCTCGAAGCTCTGGCTCTGAAACTTGAAGGAAATTATCCATTTCACCATCCCCAATATGCTGGGCAGATGCTGAAACCACCCCATCCGGTTGCTTGGCTTGCTTATTCCCTGGCGATGACTATCAATCCGAACAACCACGCCCTTGACGGTGGCCCGCCAACTTCAGAAATGGAAAGGGAGTGCATGGATTTACTCGCCGGAATGGTAGGTTATAAAGAAAATTATCTTGGCCATTTAACTTCCGGCGGTACAATCGCCAATCTCGAAGCCCTGTTTGTTGCCAGGGAAATACATCCCGGCAAAACCATCGCCGCCACAGCTAATGCCCATTACACACACAGCCGTATGTGCCGTGTACTGAATTGCGATTTTCTGGAAATACCAACTGACGAAAAAGGTGCCCCCGATTTGGATTTTATCGTGGATCATGCCAACAAAATAGGGACTCTCGTGGCAACCATTGGTACAACCGGGCTGGGTATTGTAGAACCATTATCTGAAATGAAAGCACTTGCTGATACTTATGGATTCCGGATACATGCAGATGCAGCTTACGGTGGTTTCTTTTCACTAATTTCTGAAACTTTACCATCAAAGAAACATTGGGCATTTCTGTCAGAATGCGACAGCATTGTGATTGACCCGCACAAGCACGGCCTTCAGCCTTATGGGTGCGGTAGTGTTCTATACAAAAATGCCGCTGTCGGAAGATTCTTCAAACACGATTCACCGTACACATACTTCACATCTGATGATCTCCATCTGGGTGAAATCAGCCTGGAGTGTTCGCGGGCCGGTGCCGCGGCCGCGGCGTTGTGGGCCACCACACAGCTCCTGCCATTAACAAGTGAAGGGCTTGGTAAAATTCTTCTGCAAGCGAGAAATGCTGCCATACGTTTTTCAGATCTGTTACGGAAAAACAATCACTGGACGCTCTATATGCAGCCTGACCTTGATATAACATGTTATTTTAAAAAACCTGACGATTTGAAACTAAGCGCACTTAACCGTTTAAACCAGTCAGTTTTTGAAAACGGCATGAAAGACAGGGAGAAAGGTTTTCATGTCAGCCTGTTTAAAATTCCTGCAATTCAGTTCACAAAATTATTCCCGGATTATGAGACTGATGCAACAAACGCAGTTATTCTCAGAAGTGTATTCATGAAGGAAGAACATTACGGATTTGTTGACGAACTGGCCGATCGCCTGTTTTCGGTTTCAGAGGAATATGAGTAATTCCCATACCGAATCCCGCTATATCTTTTGTATTTTGTAATAAAGAGGATATTAATCTAAAAGGAGATCCCATGAAATCCACATTTGTTCATGCACTTGCAGCCCTCGACCTATCTGAAGCCAGCGACCTGATCGTTGATGCTATTCCGCAATTCAAAAAATTCGGTATAAAAAAGGTTACCCTCGTTACTGTGGTTTCTGTCTCATTTACCGGTGAGCGAACGGAATTCAATACCGAAAAACAGGCGAAAAAACTTGAAGAATATAAATCGGCACTTGAAAAACATGATCTTACCGTAGAAACTGACCTGAGATCCGGTACTTACTTTTATCCACCTACTGAAATTCTGACCTCAGCCAAAGAGAATGATGCCGATTTTGTGGTGATCGGAAGCAGAGGACAAAGCAAAGTCCAGGAAATGCTGCTTGGCAGCACTGCCGCGGAAGTTTTGCAACGTTCACAATTGCCCGTTTTCCTGATTAATATTGATATAAAATGGGCAGACGAGGATAACCAAAATCGAAAACTGTTTATTACGAAAACTGTTGATGAAGCCCTGAACCATGTTATGCACGCCACCGACTTTTCAGATACAGCCGACCGCGCTTTCGAGGTTGTGAAATCTCTTGACGAGGAAGGGAAGATTGGAAAAATTTCCCTGATTCATGTACAGGGCCACCATGCCATCGCACTGAAAGATCCGGCGAGCCATGAACACCTTAACCGTCAAAACCGGGAACTTCTTGAATCAATGCGAAACGAACTCTCTGACCATACACGAAACAATGCCGAAATCATTATAACATTCGGAACCCCCGGAAAAGAAATTATACAGGCCATTCAGGAGAACAACGTAACCCTGATCGTTATGGGAAGCCAGGGGAAAGGTTTTGTACACGAATTCTTTCTTGGCGGGGTCAGTACACAGGTAACCAGGTTCAGTAAAATCCCTGTACTGCTGGTTCCTGCGAAAAGGGATTGATTCGGGGGAATAGGTTTGAAATGTAAAAGATCTGAGTTCACGTCCTGAATGGGAGTACAAACCCCATCGGGGCAGGCGGGATGTTTGCGCCATCCAAGTCCTGTATCTATAATTGCTCAACTGGGACATGGGCACATTCCCGTTCGCTTGTTTGTGCTCTGTTCAGCATAAGGTTACGCGTATACCATGATACCGGCAATTAACCGAAAACCCATCATTTTATCTCAGAACACATTGTTTCTTATATATTTCTGATTTTTTTTCTGCTGGCCAAAAAAGGGTTGAAAGTTTCGTTTTTATATTCTACATTTGTAGAAAATGATCTAAACTTGTAGAAGAATGAAACTTTCAAAATCTGAAGAACAATTAATGCAGTACATCTGGGAAAACGGCCAGGCTTTTATGAATGAATTGCTTGAAATGTATCCAGACCCTAAGCCCGCCAGTACAACAGTCGCTACTCTCTTAAAACGAATGACCGATAAAGGATATATCGGTTACAAGCAGCTTGGCCGTTCCCGCCGCTATTATCCGTTGGTTAAAAAGTCTGACTATTTTTCACGGCACATCAACAACCTTATTCAAAAGTATTTTGACAATTCGCCGGCAAATTTCGCCTCATTTTTTACAACAGAAACCGATCTGACCGAAGAGCAGCTCAAAGAACTTCAGCAGATTGTTGAACAGGAACTCAAAAGGAGACATCAATGATATCATACCTGATTTATTCCGCCATAAGTATGGGGATTTTAATACTCTTCTACTATGCAATTCTGTTTAAAGAGAAGACATTTCATATAAACCGGGTTTTTCTGCTGTTCAGTTTGATTTTTTCTTTAATCATTCCGCTTATCCCTGTCGGGATTTCAGGGCCTCAGATCACTTTTTTTCAAAATGATAAAACCGATGATATTCTGACATCAGATACGCCCTTTACCATTGTAACAGATGCTAACATGCCAGAATTTGAGGAAAATCCGGTATATGAAAACGAAGAGAATTCAGCTTCCACATATGAACTTTTTATTCTGTTGCTAACAGGGTTTTATGCATCAGGAGTGTTATTTCTTTTTATTCGCCTTCTACGGATTGAACACATGATCCAACTGAAAATCAGACGTAATCCAGGCATTTTGCATGAAGGTCATGAAGTTGTGCTATTAAATGAGAATGTAGTACCCCATACTTTTCTCAATACGATCTTTGTAAGCAAAAAGCAGTATGTAAAAGGTGAAATTGACAACAGGGTATTTCTGCATGAACTTGCCCATGTAAAACAGAAGCATACAATAGATATTCTGTTTGTTGAGATTTTGAAAATATTTTATTGGTTCAATCCAGTCATTTATCTGTACAAAAAAGCTATTCTTATAAACCATGAATTTTTGGCTGATGAGTCAGTCATCAGGGAAGGAATCAGCGTATCGGATTATCAGAAAATGATATTGAAAACCCTGCTGAACAGACCATCTCACGCACTTGCGAGCAGCCTAACTTTCGGGCTTATCAAAAAAAGGTTTTTTATGATGACGCAATCCAACAACAAAACCCGGGCTATCATGAAAATTGCATCATTAATACCGCTTTTTGTTGCACTCTCTCTGCTACTGGGATGTGAGTCTATTCCGGCTGATGGTGAGTCAACCTTCAAGGAATTAACCATTGAACTCACGAATTCTGAAATAATCAGATTGAATAGTGAAGAAATGGATATTTCCAACCTTGAAGAGAAGCTTGAAGAATACTCCCAGAAATACGACCTCCGTTTTGTGGTTAAAAACCATCCCGATACGAGATCGGAGTTGGTTTCAAAGTTGCACAGACTTATCCATGAATATGACACACAAGATAATATCAGTGAACAATCTCAGTTGCAGATCTACATTAATAAAGAGAGTGAAATTATCGTGGATGGTGAAACTCATTCGCTTGACGAATTGAATGAAGTTCTTGCTGATCGAATGAAAGAAAGCTTAGAGATCATCAATTTTCGCGTGGATAGAAATGCAGAGTTTGGAACCATTACCGATGTTCAAAGACTACTTAGGATTCATGGAATACTGCGGATTATCTATTCTTCGGTAAGGGAAAGTAACGAAACCGGATCAATGCAGTACTCCGATCAGACACTGACCCTGCCGCCAGCACCGCCTTCTCCCGAAACAAGATTTGAGTCTTCAACTGAGGGTGCTCAGAACCGAACTGCTCCTGCGCCTCCGGTACTCACGGAATCAAAGAATCTGCTAACCATTCGCCTTAATGCTCAAGGCATGATGCTGGTAAATGATCAGCCGGAAAACGTTTCGGGAATAAAGTTGAGAGTGAAAGATTTTCTGGGAAATTATGGAGATGACCCAAATCTGTCTGTTAGCCCTCAAGAGGCTATTCTTGTCATCAGGCATGACAGACACCTTGCATACGAAAGCTATATCGAAATTCTGGATGAGATAATGTCCGCTTACAATGAGCTTCGAAATGATTATGCTATGGAAAGATTTGGTGTATCGTACTCATCCATTAAAGAAGAGAGCGATCTATACCGCCAAATACAGAATGCGTACCCCAAACAAATCGCCATCGCAGAAACGGGTAATTAATGTTTTTACTGCCTTTTGATATTTAGGATAGTTCAATTGATTGACAGATCGAGCATAAAATAGCAAAAACAGAGATGTTTGCGGAATTCTAACCGTGGGATAGCACAAACGTGGACGTTTGCGCTATCCAGGTTCTGTATCCATAATAGCAAACCTGGACAATTCCGCTATCTTCCTCTAAAATTCACGAATTTATTACTAACTACTCCCCAATAATATAATACGTCGGCGCTTCGGGACCTACCGGAAGGCCCAGCCCGAATACCCATAAATAAAAAAGCGCAATCCAGCCAACAAGGAACACAATACTGTAGGGGAGCATCATCGCAATGATTGTGCCGATACCCAGGTCTTTGTCGTACTTATTCGCAAAGGCAAGGATCAAGCCGAAGTAACTCATCATGGGAGTAATGATGTTGGTGACAGAATCACCAATTCGGTACGCCGCCTGGATCACTTCCGGGCTGTATCCAATAAGCATCAGCATGGGTACAAAAATGGGGGCTGTAACCGCCCATTGGGCAGATGCGGAGCCGAGCATCAAATTTACAGAACCTGATACAAAAATAAATCCAATAAAAATAATCGGACCTGTCATCCCGATATCCTGCAGGAACTGGGCACCTTTAACAGCAAAGATCTGCCCCAGATTACTCCACCCAAAATAGGCTACAAATTGTGCTGCAAAGAATACGATCACGATGTAGAGCCCGAGGGTTGACATGGCCCCGGCCATTCCATTGATCACATCCCGGTCATTCTTCATGGTACCCACAACACGGCCATACACAAAACCCGGTATCAAAAAACAGACAAATATAAAAGTTACAATACCATTCAGAAACGGAGAATTCAGCATCTCACCCGTTTCAGGGTTTCTCAATACACCGTTCTCAGGAATGATGGTCATCGCAAGCGCTCCGAACATAATTAGGACGGATATACCGGTATATTTCAGGGCTTTAATTTCTCTGGCAGTCAGCGGATCCATGGATACTTCATCAGATAGGTCTTCCATAGCCATGCTTTCATCATATTTGCCAAGTTTTGGTTCCACAATCCGAAGGGTTACAAATGTGCCTGCGGCAGTTATAAAAAAAGTACTTATGAACATAAAGTACCAGTTAACAGCCGCGTGGATAGTGTATTCCGGGTCAATGAGGTTGGCGGCTTCCTGTGTGAGGCCGGCGAGCAGGGGATCAATGGTGCCAATAAGCAGGTTGGCACTGTAGCCACCAGACACACAAGCAAAGGCACAGGCAAGCCCTGCGAGCGGGTGCCTTCCCATCGAATGAAAGATGACAGCCGCAAGAGGCACCAGAACAACATAACCCATCTCGGAAGCGGTGTTGGATATCACCGCTGCAAAACAGATCGCGATCGTAACCAAATTTTTCGGGTTTAACACAAAATTGAATATGCGAACCGGAATAGATAACAATCCGGATGAACTGCTCTCTTTAGGCCGGAATGAGGCTGCTTTTAGAACAATTCCACGGATAACCGCACTTATTAAACCCGAATGTTCTGCAACACCCACACCCAATAGAGCCACCAACACCACTCCGAGCGGAGCAAAACCTGTAAAGTTTCGAACCATGTTTTCAACGATCATTCTGAATCCTTCACCGTTTAGCAGACTTACAGGCTCAATGATTCCTCCGGGGGCACGCCCTGCAGCTCCTTCTGGCCTTGGATCCGGAGCCGACCAATTCAACCATTCTGCCAGCCCACTCAACAGCACAACACCCAGGGCAAAAAGTGCAAATAGTGTAACAGGATGGGGCAGCAGGTTACCAAGCCACTCTACAAAATCAAGAAACCGTGTAAAAAGTGTTTTTTGGGGAGATGGATTTTCCGGTACTTTCGGGTCATCGGTTTTTGGATATTCACTCATAAATAACGTTGTTTCGGTTGTTATACATCAATTTTAGTTGGTAGCAGTATCCGGAACAGCCCTCCGTTTCAGATTCATTTTGATAAGGCAGCCGGTAATCGCACCCAGTCCGCCCGGTATTCCTCCAATGATGAATGTCAAAAGCAGTACCACCCATGGAGATCCTGTACCTATCATATCGGCAATTCTTGTGGTGAGAATTCCATCATTTGAGAAATGTATGTAGAACGCATGTATAAACCATGCAAGCCCGGAGCCGAAAAACCCGATGATGAAAGCCGGTAACCCCCGGTTTATCAGCCAGGCACCAATAAATAATGCCGGAATAAAAAGTGACCACCAGGGCATAAACAGTGTTAATACCCACGAGAAGATTAAAATGCTAAAAAATGCTTTCATGCAAAATGTTTGTTAATTACCGGAATTACAGAGTATATGAGTTTGGGGATAAAACTCAAACCAAAGTTCAATGAGCTTTAGCCAAACATTTCTCAAATATCAATGATCTGTTAACCTGAACTGTTGAACTGTAACAATATTTGACAGAGACATAAAGTTTATGGTTTGTCCGATGTTAATATCACGTAACTGCCTTCCCGCACCATTTTGATCTCATATTGAATATTCTGATCTTTATAGGTACGAATTTTCACTGAAAATTTTTTTATTAAATCCTTATTTAAGAAAGAAAATCGCATGGCAAAGGTAGAAGTAGTAATGCCCCAAATGGGGGAGTCGGTTATGGAAGGCACCATTATTGAATGGGCTAAAAAAGTTGGTGAAAGAGTAGAAGCTGATGAAACGCTGCTCGAGATCGCCACTGACAAAGTGGATACCGAAGTTCCTTCTCCCGAAGCCGGTGTTCTCATTGAAATTTTGGCGAAGGAAGACGAAACCGTAGAAGTGGGACAGCCAATTGCAATTATAGACACCGAAGGTGAAGAATTTACGGAAGATGAAGAACCGGCACCAGAAAAAGAGAAAAGTGCTGATAAATCATCAGTGAATGCTGAAAAATCAAAAGTAAAAGAGGAAGAGCCGGAGCCTGATATTTCAGCTGAAGAAGAGACTTTAGAAGATGGTGATAAAGGAGAGCGAATCGAAGTTGTGATGCCTCAAATGGGTGAATCGGTAATGGAAGGCACCATCATTGAATGGGCTAAAAAAGTTGGTGACTCTGTTGAAGCCGACGAAACCCTTCTCGAAATTGCCACCGATAAAGTGGATACCGAAGTTCCTTCTCCCGAATCGGGCATACTGGCTGAAATTTTGGCTGAAGAAGGTGAAACCGTTGAAGTGGGCCAGCCTATTGCCATTATTGCTACTGGGAAAGCGGCATCATCCGCACCTTTAAAAGAAGAGAAAAAAGATTCTGCCGCTTCTTCAAATGGCTCACCTGAAACAGATCAAACTGATGCCGGTTCTGTTGCAAATTCAACTCCACAGCGCATCGGTTCCGACGGTCGCTTCTACTCCCCTTTGGTTCGTTCGATTGCCAAAGAAGAGGGAATTACCATGCAGGAACTTGAAAGCATTGAGGGAAGCGGAAAAGACGGCCGTGTTTCAAAAAGCGACATCCTCTCTTATGTTGAAGAAAGAAAAGCAGGCAAAACAGAGGCTCCATCAGAGGAGAAAAGCAGCGGGCTGCAAAAGCCCGTTCCTGAATCAAAAACTGCCGCTGGCAAGAAAACCATCTCTGCCGGTGAACTGAATGTATCGCGTCCGCATCAAAACATGGAAATCGTAAAGATGGACCGCATGCGCAAGATGATTGCTGAACACATGGTACGATCAAAGCAAACCTCTGCACATGTTACCACATTCAGCGATGTGGATGTTACGAATATTGTAAAATGGCGGGAATCCAATAAGAATAAATTTTACGAACAAACCGGTATTAAACTTACCTATACCCCAATCTTTATCGAAGCATTTATTCAGGCTATCGGAGAATTTCCACTGATCAACAGTTCTGTTGACGGTGATGAAATCCACCTGAAGAAGGATATCAATTTCGGAATTGCTGTTGCCCTGGGCGAGGGAGGCAAGGGGGGGCTGATTGTTCCAGTGATTAAACAGGCACAGGACAAAAACCTGATCGGCCTTGCAAATTCAGTAAGTGAACTGGCTCTTAAGGCAAGAAATAAAGATCTGAGTCCTGACGAACTCATTGGCGGAACCATTACCCTCACAAACTATGGCAGCGTAGGCAACCTGATGGGAACCCCGATCATTCATCAGCCGCAGGTAGCCATACTGGGAACCGGTGTTATTGAGAAACGCCCCGTGGTGCTTGAAACGGAACACGGCGATCTCATTGGCATTCGTCACAAAATGTACCTTTCCATGAGCTATGACCACAGAATTATTGATGGTGCTCACGGTGGTGCTTTTATGGGCCGGGTTAAACAACTCCTCGAAAGTTTTGATCCAAAAAGGGCTATTTAACCTGCAGCTATGATACATAAAAGGCGGGTAATGTACTTATGTTTACCACTTTTCTGTTCTCCGGAATAGTGAACCCCTAAACTCCCAGCTATGATTGTAACCCATACCATCGAACATGCACGGGAGCAGATAGCCTTACTCCGGAAAAAAAGCAGGCGCCTGGCTCTTGTACCTACCATGGGAGCCTTACATGACGGGCACCTTTCACTGATCAAACTTGCACGGCAACATGCCGATTATGTGGTTATATCCATATTTGTAAATCCGGAACAATTCGGGCCTTCCGAAGATTTTGACAACTATCCGCGCAACTTGGATAAAGACCTGATGAAATGCAAAAACGAAAACGTTGACCTTGTTTTTGCACCCGATCTTTTCGAAGTTTATGACACACAACATTTTCTGTCCATCAAAATTGATTCTCTCAACAGGCACATGTGCGGCGGCAGCAGGCCCGGTTTTTTTGAAGGGGTTTTGCTCATTGTTAACAAGCTTTTCAATATTGTAACACCGGATGTCGCCGTTTTCGGCCAAAAAGATATTCAACAGTTCTTAATCATTAACCAAATGGTGAATGAGTTTAACCATAAAATTAAAATGGTAATGGCTCCGGTTGAACGTGCCAATGACGGATTAGCCCTCAGCAGCCGGAATGTTTATCTTTCAAAAGAAGAACGCGCAATTGCACCGGGTTTGTACAGGTCACTGAATTACATAAAAACCCAGGTCAGGCAGGGGGTAATCAATCCATCCCTTCTGATAGAACATCAAAAAAGTGAACTTGAAGCAAAAGGCTTCAAAATTGATTATCTTAATGTGTTTTCTTATAAAACGATAGAACCAGTTTTAACGTTAGATAAAGGTGTAGTATACATAATTGCCGGAGCTGTATGGCTTGGAAAAACACGGCTGATAGATAATATTTTGATTGAATTGTAAGCGAATTTGCTATGAAATTAACGATGTTTAAATCCAAACTGCATCAGATGAGAGTAACGGAAGCCAATCTGATGTACGAGGGAAGTATTACGATAGACCAGGATCTGCTCGATTTGGCTGGCATTCTTCCCTATGAAAAAGTGGCTGTGGTAAATATCACCAACGGTTCACGGCTTGAGACATATACAATTCCCGGTGACAGGGCCAGCGGTATATGCTGCATGAACGGAGCGGCAGCACGGCTGACCCAGGTTGATGACCGCATTATCGTGATTGCCTACGCCCAAATGGAACCGGAAGAGGCAAGAAACCACAAACCCACTGTTGTGGTTGTAGATGAACATAATAAACCAAAAAAAATACTGGAGCAGACTGTCCCCGGAACGTCATACAGCCTTGAAAATGGTCAAACTCAGGCACCCAATTGATTGACGATTGAATCGGTTTATTTAAGCCCGAATGGAGTTTGAAGACCACCGGTTTTGGCTACCGGCTTCATAATGTATTATCCCTGCATTAATGGATTAGAATGATATCGGGTATGTGGAATTGTGTTGTTCTGGTGCAGATCACTTCTTCAACAATTCAGTTCAACAATTCCACACAGGCTGAACCTTATTTATTTGAGTAAAAATCTTTGCCTATCAGACCTTAATATGATTTTCAACCTTTTCCGGTTCGGGCTGTTTGTTGAGGATAAGTGTAAATTTAGATCCTATTCCCGGTTTACTTTCAAATGTAAGATCACCACCCATTTTTAGCGCAAAATCTTTACATATCGACAGGCCTAACCCGGTTCCTATTTCACTGTCGTTAACGTCTGCGTGTACTTTTGAAAATGGCTTAAATAATGAAGGTTGTAGTTTATAAGGAATTCCTTTACCTGAATCTTCAACAGTTACATATATTTTTGTATCGCCCTGAGATATATGGATAATTACCTGACTGCCCCGGTCAACATACTTAACCGCATTGCTTAACAGGTTACGCATAATTACAGAAAACATATGTTCATCAACCGGTGCTTGCAAGTCTTTATCAGTGATAATTTTCAGGTATATCTCCTTATTTTCGGCGGCCTGCTTTATTTTCGAAACAGCCTTATGCATGAGTTCCGGTATGGATTTCATCTCCATTTTTACTTTAATACCGTCACGCTGTGTTTGAGCCCATTGCAGATAGTTAGTTAACGTGTTGATGTCCTGTTCAAGCTGAAAATCAATCTGACCAAGTACATTTTCAATATCTTCTTTATCGAGTAATTTTTTGCGAATCATATAGATAACTCCCTGAATATTTGATATTGGTGCTCTCAAATCATGAGCCAAAACAGACAGGAGCCGGTCTTTCACGTCATTCACATTACTCAGCTCCTCTGATTGTTTTTTCAGAAGTATATTTGCTTTTTTCTTTTTTTGATAAAGCAGAATAGTGGTTAACAGTGCTAAAACGATCACCCCTAATAATATGAGGGAAATGATCGTGTTGATTCGTTGAGCTCGTAAGTTTTCCTGAAGAAGTTCGCTTCTCTCCCTTTCTGAACGAAGACCAAGCTGAATCTCCTGGCGGGCCAGTGCTTCAATTCTTTCAGTATGTGAAAGAGAGTCGGTAAGTTCTGTATACCGTTTTAACAATAAATATGCATTAGCTGTATCTCCTAAAGCAGCATAATTCTCATGTAAACTCTTAAGGGTACCCCGGATCATATCTTTTGCATCTGCCATTTCAGCTATTTCCAATGCACTTTCGTAAAGTTCAATTGACCTGGCATAATCACCTATTTCAGCATATACACCCGCCATCCCGAATTGATTGTAATATGAACCGATCATCACGTTGTGATCACGGCTCAATTGCTGTGAGTCCTCAAAAAACTCTAAAGCACGGTCATAATTTTGAATTTCCAAATTCAACATACCGAGATTATAGAGTGCCTGTATTTTGGAAAGAGTGTGTCCTAGCTCCTCTGAAAGCTGAAGTACCATGCCATAACTTTCTTGAGCATCCTCATATCTACCCATACTTCTATATAAACCACCAAAACTCATGTAATTTGTTATCTGGTTCCTTTGATTCCCGATTTGCAGATTCATTTCGAGAGCACGATATAAATATTCTTCAGCAATATCATAATTTCCTTCATTTACGTTGACTGAAGCCAGGTTATCCAGAACAACTGCAATAATGAGTGTATCATTGATTTCCTCCGCCATTTCGAGGCTATTTAAATACGCATCAATTGCAGCGGGTATGTCTCCCAGTGATTTGTAATTGTTTCCAATATTTTGGGTAATGCCAATGGCCATCCGTTTTTCACCTCTTTCTTCAGCCAGCTCCTTCATCTGCAGATATATCTCCAACCCACTTTTAAAATTGCCCAGCATGTTATGAGCATTCGCTAATAAATTACCAAGTTGAATTTCCCTGCCGGTACCGCGATATTTCATCATTTTGCCATCAAGAAGCCTGACCACAGAATCGGGTAAGCCTTGATCCATGTAATAAAATCCAAGATTATTTATTGCATAAGCCTCACCTTCAATATCATTCAGAACTTCAGTTAAATGAAGAGCCTCATCTATATAAATCCTTGCACTATCGAACTGGTTCGATTCAAGTAACGTTTTACTTAATTCGTTAAGATGACGCAGGTAGGTGGTATCTCTTAATGCTGGTTCATCTTGTGTACCCGGAAGCCCTTGTTTTCCATGCGTAATCTGATTTGGCACAATCAATAAACTGATCACAAACAAGGTATATACAAATAATTTCAGGAAGATTTGCATTAATCTAGTTTAGGGTAAATTTTTAAAAATGTCATAATAAAATAATTTATTTAAGCTCATTTATTCTTGCCTATTTTGACATTTACAGTTATACAATTAAAAACTTTGCATTTTAACTTCAGGAATAATTTTGATCAATTTGCCATTATTTTCCGCAGTTAAAAGGTATAGATAACCGTCGGGTCCCATCCGTACATCTCTGACACGATACCCTATAGTGAGCGATTCTTCTCCTATAACGGTTGTTCCATCTAAAATTATTCTCCTTAACTGTTCACCGCGCAGTCCGCCGCTGAATAAATCCCCATTCCATTCTTTAAAAACACTACCATTATAAACTGTAAGGCCACTTGGCGCCTGGGCAGGTGTCCAGACGATCAAAGGGTCTTCCATTCCCGGCTTGCTTGTTTCGCGGGAAATCCGGGGTCCATAATATTCACGGCTGTATGTAACAGCAGGCCATCCATAATTCGACCCTGGTAAAATCAGGTTTAGTTCATCTCCTCCTCGTGAACCATGTTCATTAGCCCATATATGACCGTTTTCCTCATCAAATGTCAAACCTTGAACATTCCGGTGGCCAAGTGTCCAAATTTCGGGCAATGCACTTTCTAGCCCAATAAACGGGTTGTTATCAGGTGCAGACCCGTCATCATGAATCCGGATGATTTTTCCGAGATGAGCATTCAACTTTTGAGCATATTCCCGGCTGAGTATCCCGTCTATCGACTTAGGACGGTTACCCCCGTCACCCACCGATATCAATAAGGTACCATCAGCAAGCCATACCATTCTTGATCCAAAATGCTGATTACCGCTCTTTGCAGGCTCTGCCTTGAAAATGATTTCTGCATTCATCATCTCCGATCCATTCAGCTCAGCACGTGCCACAGCAGTTTGGTTATAATCCTCGTTGCCATCCGCAAATGTAAAAAAGATCAATCTGTTGTTTTCAAAACCGGGATGTAAAACAATATCAAGAAGGCCGCCTTGTCCGTCAGCATAAACCTCCGGTACTCCGTTTACATATTCAATTTCTCTTTCTCCTTCTTTGAATATTCTTATTCTGCCCGGTCTCTCTGTAATCAGTATTGATCCATCAGGCAACCAGGCCATAGACCATGGTTGTTCTAGTCCGTCAAGCAGCACCTGGGTGGCCCAGCCTTCAGCTTCAGGAACATTACCGCTAAGCGAGACCGGGCCTTCCGGCATTTTGCAGCCCTTCAATACAAATATGAAGAAAAATAATGTAGACAAAAACAGTTTCTCTTTTTTCATTCCGGAAAAGATGTAGTTTTATTACAATAATTCAATACTTATCTATTAAATTTAACAGCAAACCAGATGAATATCACGGGAATAATTGAAACCTGCCTTTACGCTGAAGATCTGTTACCCTTAAAAAAATTTTATCAGCGTCTGCCGGGAATCTCATTAGTGTCGGAAGAAATCGGACGGCATGTATTTTTCAGATGTGGCAGCCAGATGCTGCTCATTTTCAATCCCGATCATACCTCACATGAACAAACATTGGTAAACGGAAAAAAGATCCCATTGCATGGATCTAAAGGGGTTTCACATATTGCCTTTACCATAGAAAAAAACAGTTCGAGTCGGTGGAAATCGATGCTGAAAAATAATAACATCGACATAGAATCTGAGGTAACCTGGCCAAATGGCACTGTTTCCATATATTTCAGAGACCCGGCAGGGAACAGCCTCGAAATTATGGAGCCAGGATTGTGGGAATAAATCAGAGTTTTATCTTCAATTGTTCGGAACCATGCATTAAAAGCTGCCCGGTTGTGTGAACGAATTTCTCCCCAAGCTTTTTATGAAGCGTCTCTTCTGCCTTTTGGTATGTACTGATGAGGTCAGGAACCAGGTTTTTGCCTTTCTCAGTAAGGGTAATATAAGCCATTCGGCCATTCATTTTTTTTTCAACCAGTCCCCGTTTTTGCAGTTTATGGATAAACCTGGTGATGGTTGATGGTGCCAGATTCATTCGTTCCGAGAGTTCTTTTTGTGACAGTTTTTCATCCTCATGAATATGAACCAGTAATTCAACAAATGGCGTAGCAAGATTATACTCTCTGAAGAAATTGTCGAAAAGTTTGCTTACATCCCTGTTGAAAGAATTTAGAATTGCATGCATGATTTAAAATTTAGTTTGTACGTACAATAAAAAATTAATTATTCCTGAAAAAGTCAAATAAAAAAGGGTTGCAATGTTTTATCTATTACACCAGTTTCAGTATAACTCAGAATCAAACCATTACTGTTATCTTAATTTATGAGTGAGTTATTGTCTCATGCTGTAAATAGCAATGTGATTAAAAGTAAACTTACGATTGGCAAGATTTTATATGATTGATTGAACATAGTCATTTCTTTTTAAAAGTCTTTATCCCGATATTTCGAAATATTATTCAATTTTATGTATAGAGTTCAGCTTAAAAATTTTGAAGGCCCGCTCGACCTGCTTCTCTTCTTCATCAAAAGGGATGAGCTGAATATTTATGACATACCTATTTCTCATATTACCGGGGAGTTTTTGGAATACATCCGGCTTATGGAAGAACTTGACCTCGATGTAGCCAGCGAGTTTATCTATATGGCAAGTATGCTGATGGCCATTAAAGCAAGGATGATGATTCCTTCCGATGGAGATGACAATGATCCCCTCGATGAAGACGATCCCCGGTATGAACTCGTTCAAAAACTGCTGCAATACAAGCGATATAAAGAAATGGCCGAAAAGCTTGTAATTATTGATGAAGATGTTCAAAAAAAATACTACCGGGGATACCCAACGGCTGATGAGGTCGACAAACAGGCCAGCGGCGAGGCATTGAAGGATGTCACACTCTTTGACCTGATCGCCGCATTTCGCAAGGTTCTGGCCGACATCAATCGCCAGCACGCCTATCATACCGTTGAAAAAGTTGCTTTTTCTGTTGAAGAGCAAACGGAATTTATCCTGACAACACTTCACCGGAGGGGCCGCAGTTCTTTTATTCAATTATGTATTGAATTAAAATCCCGTGCAGCCATTGTTGTCACATTTCTTGCCGTACTTGAAATGCTGAAAGAACAACAGATAAACCTTTTTATTGAAAACGAAGACCCAATTCAATTTTATATAGACCTGAAACCAGTGGATGAAATCATCGGCACTGAAAAAGGTCCAACCCGATCATCATGATGAAATACCTGATTCCCCTCTTTTTTTTTATGACTGCATGTGCGAGCAGTACAATGATTACATACAACACCTCAACAGAAAACCTGCTCCACTACACAGAACAGATTCAATCCTCTTTCCTGCAGCAACACCTTGAAGTGATTGCACACGACAGCCTTGAAGGGCGGGATACAGCATCACGCGGGCTGCGTGTGGCCGCCGGTTACCTATCCGATTTCTACACATCACTTGGCTTTATGCCAATGGGTGATGATGGCACATATTTTCAGTATTTTGAATTAAATGCCACAGTTACTGACAGTATTGCATATACAACTTATCACATTAACCTTAGTGACACCACCAGGGTAAATCATTCTGTTATTACACCATCTTCTCACGGCGACTATTATAATACTTTTGGCGGGTCGTCTTCAGCCAGCGGTAATATTGTTTTTGCAGGCTTTGGCGTGAATGATGAAAACCGGGGTGTTTATCATCTTGGCGACAAAAACCTTGATAACACATGGGTGTTAATATTCGATGAAATCCCACACATTGTTGATGGAGATACCCTGATTCACCCTTCACTTAATGAAAATCTGCGGATGGGAAATATCCTCAGAAATACCGGGGTAAATGGCATTCTGCTTATTTCCGGTTTCTCTGATGAAGAATATTCTGAAAAAGCAGCCCTTCAATCACAGGCGGCACTAAATCCACGAGGCTTCAGCCTGCCTTACCTGCAAAGTGGCAGAAGAACATTCGGACTGCCGCAGGGTGTACACACTATCAGTCCTGGTCTCGCAGCCGAAATTCTCGGGATTGGTGGGGCAGATGAACTGAAAACATTTCGCGATTCTTTGATCAGCAACATTCATGACTTCAGACCTGCTGAAACGGCACACTATCTTGATTTTGCACCTTATATTGGACCGGGAACCGTAATAACAGAAAATGTACTGGCCTATTTTGAAGGTGCCGATCCTGAGCTTAACCACGAAGCAATTGTATTGATGGCACATTATGATCATGTCGGAGTAGGCAGGCCTGATGCCTCCGGGGATATGATTTATAACGGCGCAGATGATAACGGAAGTGGAACAGTTGCCCTTATGGCTATCGCCAATGCATTATATCATGCCAAAGAAGCCGGGTTCAAACCCAGGCGAAGCATCCTTTTTCTGCATGTATCTGCCGAAGAGGTGGGATTGCTTGGCTCCAGGTATTATTCTGATCATCCAGTCATTCCCATAGAAAACACCGTTGCCAGTTTTAATGCGGATATGATTGGCAGGAGTGACCCCGAAAATATCCGTTCCGGTGATACCGATTATGTTTACCTTATAGGCGGAGAAATTATCTCATCAGTGCTCGATAGTCTTGTTGTATCTGCAAATATTGAAAGTGTTAACATGCGACTGGACCGCAAATACAATGATCTCACCGACCCAAATCAGTTTTACCGGAGAAGTGATCACTGGAATTTTGGTCGCCTTGGGGTTCCATTCGTTTTCTTTTTCACCGGTGTACACGAAGACTATCACCAGCCCTCTGACACGGTTGATAAAATTGAATTTGACAAATACACCCGTGTTGTACAGCTTATTTATGCTTCTACAATAAAAACAGCCAACTACGATGGGCGCCCTGAAGTAGATAACCAGGAATTTATCGATATAACAAACCGTATACCGCGTTAAGTAACCGGATATATATATGGATCCCTATTTCCCATTAACAGATGTGCAAATAGAACGGGTATCTGAGACAAGAAAAGTGGATAATCCATCTTACGAAAATTCCTGGATGGCTATCAATGAAAGTGAATTTTATCTGGAAGTAGACCAGATTGCCACTTTTTATGCCTGCAATGGCAACTACATTGAATTTACACCATTTGATGGTGCTGCTCTTGCCTCAATTGAACTTTATTTAAATGGTTCCGTTTATGGTGCAATACTGCATCAAAGAAAAGTCCTGCCTCTGCATGGAAGTTCATTTGTATATAAAAATATTGGGGTTATGATCTGTGGTGATTCAGGGGCGGGAAAATCGTCTCTCACTGTTTCATTTTGCGATGACGGGGCTGATTTTTTGACAGATGATGTGTCTCCGGTAATATTTGAAGAAGGAGTTCCCCATGTTATTTCAAAATCAGACCGGGTAAAATTATGGGGCGATTCTCTTCGTCAGCTCCAGAAAGAGAATAAACGGCTGTCACAAATCCGTCCACAGGATAAAAAGTACTACGTTTCAATCTCAAATAGCAAATACCTTCAATACCCTCTCAAAATTATTTTTATCATCGAAACATCAGATTTGGATCATGTTGAATTTGAGCCAGTAAAAGGAACAGCCTCTTTTCCCGCAATTCATGACCAGATTTACAGGCTCTATTACCTGCATGCAATGCCGGTAACCCTTCACTCATATTTTCTTGAAGTATCATCAATTAGCAACCATTGTATATTGGTAAAAGTAAAACGCCCTTTAAATATCCCGATAGATTCAATGAAAGCGGAACTTGAAAAGTATATCTCTTCACTTTCAGATACCTGATATTCAACGGTTTTGTGAAGTATTATCTTTACTTTAAAAAACTATTTATAAACCGCATAAATGTATTTTAGATGAACAGAATTAAAATTGGCATATTAAGTACAGCAAAAATAGCGAGGGAAAAAGTGATTCCTGCCATGCAAAAGGCTGAAAACTGTGAAGTTGTTGCGATTGCTTCCAGAAACCTGGTTAAGGCAATGGAAGTTGCTAAAGATCTTGAAATCAGTACAGCGTACAGTTCTTATGAAGAGCTGCTTGCAGACCCTGAAATTGACGCTGTTTATATCCCATTGCCTAATCATTTGCATGTACAATGGTCAACTAAGTCGCTTCAGGCAGGCAAGCACGTATTATGCGAAAAACCGATAGGAATGGATGCAGATGATGCCCGGGCACTTTTGGCTGAATCTCATAAATATCCCCATCTCAAAGTGATGGAGGCATTTATGTACCGGTACCATCCAAGATGGAAACGGGTTGCTGAATTGGTACGGACCGGAAAAATTGGAGAAATCAAGGCAGTCCATTCGTTCTTTTCTTATTACAATGATGATCCCGAAAATTACCGCAACAGCGCGTTGATGGGCGGGGGCGGCCTGATGGACGTAGGCTGTTATTCCATTTCTGTAGCCCGTCTTATTTTTGGACGTAAACCATTTTTTGCAACCGGCGTCTCCG
The DNA here is from genome assembly GCA_007694095.1 of Balneolaceae bacterium. GTDB lineage: Bacteria > Bacteroidota > Rhodothermia > Balneolales > Balneolaceae > Rhodohalobacter. The sequence goes on from RECI01000182.1 coordinate 32,027, forward strand.
AACTAGACCCTGAATTTAACATAGACCGGCTCACTTCAGGCCTGATGCACTTTGGAACAGGTACTTCTGTCTTTACCTGTTCTACTCAGTGCTATAAAGATCAGCATGTAAAAATTTTTGGTACAAAAGGTAAAATCGAACTCGATTGGCCATTCAATCCCGACTTCACCAAACCGACATTTCTGAAAGCTGTAATTGATGATATTGAAATCACTGAGGAATTTGAACCGTGTGATCACTTTACACTACAAGCTGAAGCTTTTGCAAATTGCATCCTCAATGACGAACCGGTTCCCATGCCCCTCGAAGATTCTATTGAAAACATGGAAGTGATTGACCAGATCAGAAACTCTGATATATAAATGAATTCAATATTTCTCTGTGCTTCAGTGGTAAATAAAAAATGCCGCAGAAACACAGATATACATATAAAACTCTAATCTTTTCCAAGTACCGAATTCACAATTGCCACTGCTTCTTCCTGGATTTGCTTAAGATGATCTTTACCTTTAAAACTTTCTGCGTAAATTTTGTAGATATCCTCCGTACCCGACGGACGTGCTGCAAACCACCCATTTTCGGTTTCCACTTTCAAACCACCAATCGGTGCATCATTACCGGGTGCACGCGTCAGCTTTTTGGTAATGGTCTCCCCGGCCATGTGGCTGGCCTTCACCTGTTCGGGTGACAGGTTTGACAAGATATTCTTTTCTTCGAGATTTGCCGGTGCATCGAGTCGTTCATAAACCGGGCTGCCAAATTCCTGTTCAAGTTCGCTGTAATGATCAGAAGGACTCTTGCCGGTTTTCGCTGTAATCTCTGCTGCAAGCAGGTTCATGATGATTCCGTCTTTGTCTGTTGACCAAACAGTACCGTCTTTTCTCAAAAATGAAGCACCAGCACTCTCTTCTCCGCCAAATCCGAAAGAACCATCCAACAGGCCATCCACAAACCACTTGAATCCAACAGGCACTTCCGAAAGTTTTCTGCCTATGGAATTTGCAACCCGGTCAATCATACTGCTCGAAACCAGTGTTTTGCCAACTGCTGCATCCACACTCCAGCCCGGCCGGTTTTGAAAAAGGTAATTTATCGCAACAGCCAAATAATGGTTGGGATTCATCAGGCCACTTTTGGTTACAATTCCATGGCGGTCAAAATCGGTGTCGTTTCCAAAAGCAATGTCATATTTATCCTTGAGGCCAATCAAACTGGCCATGGCATACGGAGAAGAGCAATCCATTCTTATTTTGCCATCTTTATCCACGGTCATAAAACTGAACGTTTGATCTACTCTCGGATTCACAACCTCCAGGTTCAGGCCATATTTTTCCGCGATTGGTTCCCAGTATGCTATCCCGGAACCACCCATGGGATCAGCGCCGATTTTTAGTCCCGAATCTCGAATCACTTCCAAATCCACCACGTTAATAAGGTCGTCGGTGAACGGATTCACGTAATCATAGGCTTTGGTAGAATTTTTCAGAAGCGCTTTATCGAATGAAATCCGCTGAATACCGCTCAATCCTTTCTTCAGGTAAAGATTGGCAGTGTTTTCAATTTCTTTGGTGATTTCGGTTCCGGCAGGTCCGCCGTGGGTAGCATTGTACTTAAAACCACCATCTGACGGCGGGTTATGCGAAGGAGTGATCACAACGCCATCAGCTTTCGGTTTATCGCCGGACTTATTCCACGTGAGAATAGCGTGCGAAATTGCAGGTGTGGGTGTATAACCAAAACCCTCCTGGTATCGTATTTCGACATCATTGGCCGCAAATACCTCGATTGCAGAAACCATCGCCGGCTCTGACAGGGCATGTGTATCAATTCCCAAAAAAAGAGGCCCTTTTACTCCCTTTTTTTGACGGTAATCCACTACGGCCTGGCTGATTGCCAGAATATGATCTTCATTAAACGTATAATCCGAAGCTGTTCCCCTGTGCCCCGAAGTACCAAAACTTATGGCGTGCAGCGGATTGGATGGATCCGGGCTTTTAGAGTAGTAGGATGTAATCAGCCTTGGTATATTCTCAAGTATGGTATGCGGCGCTTTTTTGCCTGCAAGTTCGTGCGTTGCCAATGGTAGTCCTCCTGTTTGGTTGTGTTTTTCTATAGAATAAAAATGGTTGATAATGCAGTAAATGGCAAGTAATCCCTGTTTACTTTGCATAAAATATGTACGGGTTACTTCCGGTATTGTGAAATGTATGACTGTTTTCAGGCATCATTATACATTATTTTCTCAAAAAACTCTTCTTGCATGGCTTAATTTGATTTTCTTATGGTATCTATATGTGTGATGATGTCATGTCTTTCATCCGAAAAAAATGTAACACGAAACCGGTGATCACCAAATGTTCCTCTGGAACATACTTGTGGTGCGCGGGGCCTACTATTCTACCCACCAGATCTGGAAGGTATAGGCCTGCAGGATACCAATAAAAGCTTTTTCCCGAGCCTCGATTGGAAATCGTCATTCAGTATATCGGTGATTCGGTCTTTCGGTTACCCATGATGGCGCATGAGCGTCCCGCCTGCCCCTTTGGGTTTAACTGCGGGGCTTGTGACCCCCGCTACCGTTGACAGATTTGTGGAAAATGTGATCTTGGTTAAAAAAAATGCTTCCGGGAACCCCTCGGCAACGTTTCTTATATTTCCCTTAAATCCCCCAACCCCCTTTACAAAAGGGGGAGTTATTTGCTGAGCTTTTTGAATCCGTCAGCTAAATCAGACGGCAAAGTATTGTTTTCAACCTATACTCAAGGATCCGATACCACACACCCCATGTCATCCCTGGTGAGGCAAAACCAGATCGGTCAATTCGGAGGAAGGCTTACCTGAGTATCCGTTTGCAGGTATTTTATCAAATCTTTCACTTCATCATCAGTCAGCGTATCGAAAAGCCGGGGCGGCATTAACGATACCCCGGTATCTTCCCTTGTCTGGATATCGGACTTATTGATTACAACTTCATCCAGTCCTACGGTACGAAGTGTAATCTGACGTTCACTTTCGGAAACAATATTGCCCGAATATGTCCTGCCGTCTCTTGTGGATATAACCACAAGCTTGTAGGCATCCGCAACCATCTCGTTTGGATCAATGACCATTCTCAGGATATAATCGATGTTTTGCCTGTTCGAGCCGGTAAGATCAGGCCCGATGGTTCCTCCCTCATCATACATCACATGGCATGGCCCGCAAGTGCTCTGAAAAACAAGCCTGCCCCGGCGTGCATCAGCTTGTGCTAGAGCCGGCTCAGTGAGCATAGCCCTGAACCTGGCATAAGCCATTTCATTTGCTGTTTGTTCATCACCAATCGGTCCCCACACATCAACAAAACCGACACCCACAACACGCTGCAGCTGCCGGGCAACATCAACAGGGATGTCTCTTTTCGGGATTTTTCCATCTTTTAAGGCCTGCGTGAGAAGCCTGCCGTAAACCGGCCTTGAGGCCAGTGCCCGGACTGTTTCAGATTTTTCGCGGTTGTCAAAATCGGGATACTTTTCCAGGAGCAGGCGGCCAAGGTTTGCATCATTGAATGAGGCAATGGCCCTTATGGCCTCAACCCGCAATCGCGAGGCGAGCAGTGCCGGGATTTTATTTTTAAGGTCATCACTCTGCTCTTCGGCAAGTGCCCGGAGTGCTTCCCGGCGCTGATCAATTGGCGCATTATCATTTATCAGCGTGGCTAAAAATTGCATGGATGCTTCCCTGTCGCCAAATTGTTGTGCCACATCCAATGCCAGCTCAGATACCCTGCCTGGCACATTCCTCAACTGTCCATAAACCTGCTCCCAGTTTGGTGGCACAACAAGATCGGAACGCCTTCCTTCCAGCCCATCGCGCAATCCTTCCAGCAGCGGGATTTGTTGTTCAGGACGAGTCCCGATCTCAGCAACCAATTCCTCAAATGCATCTGAATCAGCAGCACGGCGGGATGCATATCGGGCAATAACAGGAATCCAGCTTTTCCCGGCAATAGCAAGTGCACGGCCAGGGTTATCAGCAACCAAGGGTTCAAACCCGAACCAAAGCATACCGGGGATGTTATGGTCACCTGCATCTTCTCCCCGCTGCATCAAGCCTTCCGCAATACCCCAGCGGTGTTCCAAATTAAGCCGGTGAAGCAAACTGGCAAGGTATAAGCGAACTACGGGAGAGTTATCGGTACGGGACATGCGTTCAAAAGCTGCCAGAATATGTGATGATGGCGCACGAACTTCAGATGGGCGGTTTAAAGCCCAGTTTGAAAATATGGTGGCTCCTGTGTTAATTGGTGATGTGATTGCATAATCTTCAGAAAGCATCTGGACAGCCCAGGCCCTGATATATTCGTCGCTGTGATTCAGTGCGGCTACCAAATCATTTTCACTTAAACCGCCGGTGATGTGCAATGCCCACATTGCCCTCAGCCTCCAATCGGGATTTTGTTCTGACCGGAACATGTTTCTCAATTTTTCGTGAGTATCAGCAGCCAGTGCACCTTTCGAAGCCCGATACTGCAGGTTAACCCTGGCACGGCGGGCATGCCATGCACTATTTTTTGTCTGAAGGATAACCAGTTGTTCATCGGTCATGCCGGATACATCGTCATAACGCCCCTCCCATTGTTCAGCCCGCGACTCTTCCGGCATCACTTTAAAAACCCGCCCCGTGTCCTGGTTCAAAACGGCTGTGCCGCAAATATCACGATCGTGCCAGTCTAATATGTAGAGCCCTCCATCCGGGCCTATTTCTGTGCTGAAGCCAACCCATGCCGCATTATTTGCGAGAAGGAAATCGTCACCGTGGCTTGCCCTAAAACTGGAACCATCCCTTTCAAGAATATCTGACAATACTGCATGCTCGTGAATATTGGCCATAAAAATACGGCCGAAGTGAGTTTCCGGGAAGGCATCAGAAAGGTACACACTTGCACCGCCGTGGGCTGAACGGTGCCGATGGTCAGCAATGGTTTTGATATCATTATATATGTAAGGATTAAAATGCGACCCGCCCTGGCGGTGATATACTCCACCGGGTACGATATGCCAGAGATGCGGAATTACACACGCGGTCACAAAAAGCTGACCTTTGGCATCATGATCTATTCCCCAGGGATTGCTGAGCCCGTGCGCCACCACCTCGAACCGGTCTTTCACAGGATGATAGCGCCAGATGCCGCCGTTAATTCTTACACCTTCGCCATCGAGCAAATCCCCAAGCGATTCGGGGAAAGGATCGTTGTGAGTGTAGAGACGTTTGGCTCCGGGTTTGGGTTTGCCCACATTGGAGTGTGTGAAAAGGCCTTGCAATCCATAGAGCCATCCATCAGGCCCCCAGTGAAGACTGTTGATGGTTTCGTGCCGGTCATCTATCCCCCAGCCGGTCAGCAATACCTCGATATTTTCAATATCTGCCTTATCATCCCGGTTTGGGACAAACAGCAGGTTAGGCGGTGCACCCAGGTAAAGCCCTCCAAAACCAATGGCCATGGCTGCGGGGAAAGCGATTCCTTCAAGAAAAACCTTCCGGCTGTCGGCATAACCATCGCCGTTGGTGTCTTCCAGTATCAGGATCCGGCTGTTTCCGGCCGCCGAGAATCCTGTTCCGCGGCTTTCATAATCGTTATTTTCGGCAACCCACAGGCGGCCCCGGTCGTCCCACGCAAAAGCCATAGGGGTAGTGATATCGGGTTCACCAGCCCAGGCAGTAACTTTAAAACCGTCTATCAGTGTCATGTTGGCAGCTGCTTCCCTTGGTGTAAGGAATTCTGCCTCAAAACCAGCCTCGCGTGCAATCCCCCACATAGCAGCTGTGGAGTAGGTACCCCGGTTATCAACATAATCTTCCCAGGCTGAGGTGATTTCTACATCATTCATTTCACCGGTATGCACTAACATTCTGTATCGGATCACTTCGGTATCACCTTCTTCAATAAACCACTCTTCCATAATCGTACGGGATGGACCCACTCCGAACTGCCCGTCCACGCGCCAGGGCGTCGGGTATCCGTTGTTTCCGGAATGATCAAAAATTGCGATGTTTGCAAAATTTTCACGTCCCGGAACCTGCATCGCTACATTCAACCACATGGCACGCTGACCTTCTGCACGTTCGTTGCGGTCGCGAACGGCATTCACAACTTCTGCCTGTATACCCTCCTGCCACGGCATACGAAGAAACAGCCCTCCATAATCAAATTTCCCTATAGTAATATCCGTTTTTGCCTCTCCCCTCCACTCAAGGTCCAGGGTGAATTTCCCATCGGCAACCTGCATGGTCCAGTTTTGTGTTTCTGTTAAAATCGGGTGACCATTCTCATCGAGTAAATCATAAACCGTTTGCCATTGTACTACACCATTATCGGCGCCGGGGATATCTCCGTGGTGGTGATGATGTCCATGATCATGATCATGGTTGTGGCTTTCGTGCTGGTGAAAACGGCTTGCGGGGCCTTGCGCCTCCCTGATACCAGCGGAAATCTTTCTCCAGTAATCACTCCCGGTGTTGTGGAAATAGTCCCTGCCATTTACCCGGGTAAACCCCCAATACAAACCGGTCTGGTGAGGATGATGACCCGGGCTGTATTCTGTTAGCACCCCATTGCCGTCAGGAGCAACAATCGGGTGTATGTATGGCCGAAATCCGTTTTTCGCATTTTGAACAAGTACAGGTGTATCAGAGCCGGCTATAAAAACCGAAATAGTTTCAGCAGCTTCATCGTATTTTATCTCTAAATCGATTCTTTCTACAGCAGCATCACCCGGAGATTCCCTTTTGGCACATCCTGTTAAAATCAGGAAAATTAAAATTGCGGTTACAGCAGACCGTATCATGGACATTCCAACTATTTAAATTTTTTTTAATTCTGACATTCCCAAAACCCTCCTCAACAAGCAATCAAAATGAAAATGGTACACTTTTCAATTTATTCTTTTCAAAAACTCAGCATTATTATAAAACTTTCTGCCTATAAATGTATTATTTCTGTCGGGGTTTAAAAATGAGCTGGTTTATCCGGGTTAGGTATCATTGTATGTGAACCGTCTGAAATACTTTCTCATCTTTTCTTTTAAGAACCGTATCTTTACCCTATATCAATGCAGGCCTAAAACGGTGATTTAAAATTCCAACCACAAACTTTAAATCAACTTATTCTTGGCTGTTTCGATTAATCTGCAAATTGCTGCTCTGCTTTTAATCTTGAGTATTTATTCGAGTAAGCTCTCTTTGAAATTTGGCATCCCAACCCTGCTGATCTTTTTTGGGATTGGTATGTTGTTCGGATCGAATGGATTAGAAGAACAAAGCCCTGTTTTTGTGACCCACTCAATTAACGGATTAAAGTAAACCAAACAAAAAAAACACAACATCATTTTGGAATCAAAAAGACACATTGGTTTCTGGGGCGCAACAGGAATTGGAGTTGGTGCAATGATAGGTGGTGGGATTTTGGCACTTGCAGGTGTTGCTTTTGCAGTAAGTGGACCGTCAACAATTTTTGCATTTCTAATAAACGGATTTATTGCTTTTCTCACTGTTTTTAGCTTTTCGGAAATGGCTGTAGCTCATCCCCAAAATGGTGGCATTTACACTTTTTCGAAAAAAGCGTTGTCGGTTCAGGCTGCTTTTGGGGTTGGATGGGTTGTTTGGTTCGCATCAATTGTAGCGACTGTTTTGTATGCGTTGGGATTTGGTTCGTTTGTACTTATAGCATTACAGCAAATGTACCCTGCAATTCAGGAAATGGGTTTTAGTCCACGGTTTATAACTGCAGCACTTGCCTTACTTGCATTAACATTTTACACCTGGCGATTAAGTAGAGTTGGTGGTGGTAGTGGAGTGGTTGCAAATATTGGTAAACTGATAGTTTTCGCAATTATTATTGCATCCGGATTGGCAATGACCGTTAAAATTTCATTTTCTGAAATAACCTCCAGTTTCCAACCCTTTTTTACCGGCGGTGTGACCGGAGTTTTGGCTGCAATGGGGTATACATTTATAACCGTGCAGGGATTTGGACTCATAACAAATGTGGGCGGAGAAATCAAAAATCCTGAGAAGAACATACCCAAGGCCATGATGGCTACGGTTTTAATCGGATTGTCAGTGTATATCCCTATACTATTTGTTATAGCAACAGTTGGCGTACCCGATGGTGAAACGATTACCTCCATAAGTACCCAAAACCCTGAGGCTGCAGTAGCGATTGCTGTGCAACAATTTATGGGTCCTTTTGGATTTTGGCTGGTGATTGTTGCCGGTATTTTTTCGATGTTATCTGCACTTGAAGCCAATATTTTTGCCGCATCACGAGTGGCGATGGTTATGGCAAAAGACGGCACGCTGAACCATCAACTGGCTCATGTTGATAAGAAAACCGGGCTTCCGACAACCTCAATTTATGTTACCGCTGTTTTGGTTGGTTTGCTGATCATTTTACTTCCGAATGTGGCTGCAGCCGGTGCCGCTTCCGGTTTGATTTTTCTCGTTTCCTACGCATTGGCGCACGCCATCAGTATGCTCATGCGAAATCGAAATTTCGAAAGCACGAAAAACTTCCGAACACCGCTCTATCCTTTTCTTCCGATTCTTGGAATGTTAGCCTGTTTTGGTTTGGCAACATTTCAAGCATTTGTTGAACCTGCCGCCGGACTCATCTCCCTATTTTGGCTTGTTTTTGGCAGTGCCATTTTTATCATTTTTTTCGTTCAAAAAGCTCGGGTTATAGATGCTTCCGAGGAAGCACTGCATCCTGAGTTAGTAAAACTTAGAGGATTAAACCCGCTGGTTTTGGTTCCTATAGTGAATCCTGACAATGCGGAATCAAAAATTTTCCTTGCGAACTCTTTGGCTCCTCCCCGTTATGGCAGAGTGCTTTTATTGGCGATTGTATTGAAAGAACAGGAGAATATCAAATTTGAAAAAGCACTTGAAAATAATCAAAAAGCGATGTCTAAAGCCATTAAGACATCTGTAATGTCGGGATTACAACCTGACACTTTAATAACCATAGCCGATGAACCATGGAACGAAATGGCACGAGTGGCGAAACTCCACCGCTGCAAGAGTATTTTGATTGGCCTTAGTAACATCACAGAACTTCAAACCCAAAAAGACATTGATAATCTGGTTAAAGCAGTGGAATGTGATGTCGTTATTTTCAGGCAACCATTTAGCGGTTGGAAAATATCTGATGTTAAAAAAATTCTTGTTCCGGTTGCCGGGTTTGCAGAACATGATTTGTTACGTGCGCGGATATTAGCGAGTTTATGGCGAGAAAACCAACCGATGGTTTCATTTGTTCAAATTTTGCCAACAAATACCCCAACTGATGTTGTTGCTAAAAGTCGCAAAAAATTACATTCTTTCGCTTCTCAAATCATCCCGGGAAAGAAACGTAGTCGTATTTATTTGGATGATAATCCGAAAGAATTACTGATTTCATTATCCAATAAATCCGATTTGGTCATTTTAGGATTGACAGCACCCGGTCCGAATCGACCTGTTTTAGGGAATTTACCGATTGCTTTAGCAACGGATACCTCGTGTGGATTGATTTTTATCAACAGGAAATAATCTCAGATAATGAAATATGTGAATACATCAATAAAATGTAATGCTACAATTGAAAAGTATCTGAATTACTATCTACCCTGAAACTTGCTTCCTTGGGATGGCTAATATGACAAAAGTGCTGACAGGTAAGTGCTTTGTTGTACTTACCTGCCTGCCATACAATTCACAAATTTTTAACTGCAATCAACCGTTTCCAGGTTTTGATTCCAGCAGCTTTTTATGCCATCTTCAACAATGTACCCTGTTAAAGATGTGGTATTCCAATAAATATCTTTCTCCCAGCTCGATTCCCGGTTTATGTAGTTTATCATATAATCAGGAGTATTGGACTGATAATTCACCTCAAAAATGGGTACAAGGCTGTTGCTCCCTTCAGCAAATATTTTGAACATCATATCCATTTCGGATTCATTTTTGATATTCCAGCTAAATTCCAGAATAGGTGTGGTACCCCCCTGATATGCAGGAAATAAACTCCAATTTCCACTGTTTCCGTCGTTGCTTGTAAAACCTTGAATGATTTTCTGGTTGTTTATGGACTCACCGCCAGTAATATCGACGGTAAGAAACAAGTTCCAGTCATACCCGCCATTTGCCGGCTTTGATGTGAGTTTCATTTCAGTAAAAACACCCGGAGTCTGATAGGAATATGTCCAGTTCCACATATTATCTGCGAATTGAGGCTGCGCGAGTTCTGCCAGGCCAAAATAGGCAAATCCAGTTGCGCCATATGCATTTAGAAGATTTGCTGCATTAACCGCATATGTATAAGCTTCGGAATAGGCTTTATCATTGAGGGTATTATTACCATCAATTTTGAATGGCTGGCGCTGCAAAAAATAGGAAACATCCATCTGAATTAGATCAAAATCGGGGAAAGCCGGCTTATCATCCTGCTTGTTGGATGTTGGACTGTCACTGCAACCGGCAAGAATGAACAGAAAAATTCCTAAAAGAAGAGTTCTTTTAACATGTTTCATAGATTTATTATTGTTGGCGATCATAATCTGATACCTTAGTTTGATGGATATTTAATTAGAATTTCCCGGTTCATACCGGTTTTTCATCACTAGCGCAAAACAAGTTCCGTTCGGGTCATTGCATTCAAATATTTTTAATGTATTGAACTGATTAATTGCTTATTCTCCTGCTGGAGTTGTACACCTGTGCTTACCGCAAATATTTAGTGACAACTCCTTTGTTTTAAGCTTTCCCTCTTTTTTTTCAGAATCCTATGCTTTCCATTGAATTGAAATCAGCAGCATCACTACATGAATCATGATATCACTGAACTTTTGCATGAAGTAAAGCAAGGTTCTGATGCTGCTTATAATAAACTTTTTGCACTTGTCTACAGCCAGTTAAAGGAGCTTGCGAATAAACAAATGGTAAAGGAGCAGGTTGGACACACCTATTCTCAAACTGATCTTGTTCATGAGTTGTTTATCGATTTGGCAAATAAAAAAAGCGTTGACTGGAAAAACCGTGCCCATTTTTTCAGTCTTGCCTCTATTTGCATGAGACAGTTATTGATTGATTACGCCCGGAAAAAATTCGCGTTGAAACGGGGTGGAAAAGCATCAAAAAACACATTTATTGAAGAGTTATTCAGCACAGAAGAACAGGCAGAAGAGCTGATAAGTCTCGATGACGCCCTAAAAAAACTGGAGAAACTGAATAAACGATTGTCAGACGTTGTGCAATACCGTTTTTTTGGAAACATGGCACTCGAGGAGATTGCTGAGGTTATTGGAGTGTCGGAGGCAACTGTAAAACGCGACTGGGCGAAAGCCAGGGGATGGCTGTATCATGAACTTCATATAAAAATTTAACCGTTTCTGAGCTTTATGATCGTCCAAATACGCTTGGTTATTCAGAAAACATAATCTCTCACTATTCCAAAATCGGATCATGACCCAAAGAGAATATTGGGACAGAATTGAAAAATTGATAGATCAGGCCCTCCTTTTAGACGGGGATGACCGAATTTCTTTTTTAAAGAACGAATGTTCCGGCCGCGATGACTTATTCCGCGATGTTTGCGACTATCTTGCCTCAATCGAAATGGCAGAAGAGAACCGGTTCCTTGAAGGCGGCCTTCAGCAACACCTCGATATCATCAATGAGGTTGCCGTCAGTGAAATGCCGGAAGGCTTCCAAAATTTTTTGAATCGTACTATAGGTCCATACCGTCTTGAAGAGATCATCGGTGAGGGGGGAATGGGTGCTGTGTACCGTGCAAGACGAACTGATGGCGAATTTGATCAACAGGTTGCATTTAAGTTTCTGAAAAACGGACTTTATTCTCCGCAGATGCGTGAACGGTTCAGAATCGAAAAAATCATCCTCTCACGGCTTGATCATCCAAATATTGCCCGCCTGATTGATGGCGGTGTTACGGATGATGGCATACCCTATTTGGTAATGGAATATGTGGAAGGAGTTCCGGTAGATGACTATTGTAAACAGTCTCGTTTGTCCATTGAAGACAGGCTTAAACTTTTTCGAACGATATGTGAAACAGTTCAGTATGCCCATTCGCAGCTTGTAATTCACCGGGACCTGAAACCCCAAAATATTTATGTTACCAGGGATGGAAATGTTAAAATACTTGATTTCGGAATTGCAAAGCTTATTGATGAAGACCCCGATGGTCTTGCGCATCTGCAAACCCGGCAAGGCCAGTTTCTGCTCAGTCTTCAATATGCTGCACCCGAGCAGATTTCAGGTGACGATATCTCCACCACCACCGATGTTTATGTACTTGGGATTCTGCTCTATGACATGCTTACCGGCCGTTTTCCGTACGATTTTAAAAATAAAACCCTCAGCCAGGCCCGGGAGATTATCCGGAATCAGGAACCGGTTAGGCCTTCCAGGAATCAAAATTCTTACATCGGAAACATAGCTGATGACCTGAATGCCATTATTCTGAAAGCACTCAGAAAAGATCCCGAAGGACGCTATCAATCTGTGTTTGAGTTTGTAGAGGATATCAACCGCTTTGAAGAAAAATTGCCGGTATATGCAAAAAAAGGCGGGCTTCGTTATCGATCAAAAAAATTCCTTGAGCGAAACAGGTATTCACTCGCATCCGGTCTGCTAATCCTGCTGACTATCGGTATTATGGTAACCTATCATATCCATACGCTTGATGAACAGGTAAAACGGGCTGAACAAGAAGCTGAAACCGCCACTGCAGTTACGGATTTTCTGGTATCCCTGTTCGAATCTTCAGATCCTGCTGAAAATGTTGAGAACGATATTACCGCACGCGATTTGCTTAATCGAGGAACCGAGCGTTTCGGGGCTGAAAACATGAATCCCGAAACTAAAATCAAACTTCTCCTGGCACTCGGCGAAGCTACCACAAAACTCGGCGATTATGAAAAAGCCGGGGAGATTTTCATGCAGGCCGATTCGATTTCAAACCATTTTTTTGAACATGGCAGCTATCAAACAGCTTACACCTCACTTAGATTAGGTATTTTTTTCGCTTCCCGGAATTCTTTTGAACGTGCGGTACTTCAGCTGAAATCCATTCTTCCCTATTTCGAAGCGAATGCTGCAACATACCCGATTGATTATGCCCGCCTTTTATTCAATCTCGGATCCAGTTATGCGGCCACGGGAAGACCAGATTCTTCATTAGTCTATTTAACTCACAGTTATGAAATTTTCAAAAGGGAAAAACCGGAAGAATCATACTTATCCATTCAAAGTAAAATTGGTCAGGCATACCGCAATATGGATATGCTTGATGAAGCAGAAGAAATCTTCTTGAATATCATTTCTGAAATCGAAAACCTGCCTGAGCCCGATTATGCAATATATCCGCCGCTGCTGAATAGTCTCGCACTTCTTTATGTATCAAAAAATAATTTTTCCTTGGCTGAAGAATATTACTACAAATCTCTTGAGATCACCCGGCGGGTGTATGGGGAGGAACATCCTAATACCATTATGGTGTACGGAAATTTACTTTCCATCCTTGGGCGGCAGGAAAAACATGATGAGATATACACAATCGGAGAAGAATATTTGCAATTGAACCGTGTAATTTATGGCGATGAAAGCTGGCGTGTAGCTATTGTTCTCAGGGTAATGGGCAATATTTTATTTTCTTTGAACCAAGTTGAAATAGCAAGTAATTATGTACAACAATCGCTTGCAATGTTTGAACGGGTGCTGGGAGCTGAACATAATTGGACAACAAATACTCGACTAAATTACGCCTTCATCCTTTTAAATGAGGATAAAACAGAGGAAGGCTTGCTCCATTTTCATACAGCACTTGAATTGTTGGCAAATAACATTCAAACTTTTGGTTACTATGAAATGGATCATCTCAAAAATATAATTGAGCGTGTAGAAACCTATAGCAAGATTCCTGTCGCTGATAAATTGGAACAGGTGAAATTACTGATTGCAGAAAAATCCTGACGTATTAATTCTGATCGATAATGATGGTATCGATCCTGAATTTTCCGTAAATAACAGAAACATCAGGATTAAAATATCATCCCGGAATCGATGGCAAAAGCAATCAGGATTTTCAGTTACATACTACTTTCAATTCTTGCACTTCTGTTGATTTTGTTTATCTGGTTTTACCTGAGCCGTGCAATACCAATCTGGTCGGCTCAGTCCAAAATGGGTCCGCCTGCTGATACACTTTACGCTGATGGAATGGCTTTCAGGGATTTAAACAAAAACGGCATTCTCGATCCCTACGAAGACCGGCGCCTTTCTGTTGAAATAAGGGTTGAAGATCTGATAAGCCAAATGACCCTGGAAGAAAAAGCAGGACTGATGTACCATACCTTTATTTTTCCCGGAAAGGATGGACAAATAGCCGGAGCTCTAAACCCGATGAACCTGCTGCCCGTGGAAGATGCACTGTTTAACAAACACATGCACTTCGTTAACCTCTATATGATTCCGGACGGTAAACTGGCG
>RECI01000261.1 GCA_007694095.1 Balneolaceae bacterium
TTTCGCCGGAAATTTTTACAGGTGCAACTATTTCGGATGGAATCCTGAGTGTTGAATTGCCGGGTAAATCACTTGTAGTGCTTGAATTGGCACATTAAATTGATAGAATCGGCTATTATCCTAACTCAAGTTCAGCAAGAATTTATAAATCGATCTGATTTACGATGATGCCTGGGTGCTTTAGACAAAATTTCATTCGCATTGGGTGAATGAAACAACAACTATATCCGGGATATCTCCCGTTTTGTAGGAATACAATTTGACAAGAGAAGCCACACGTAATTCGCTTTCTGGAAAAATCTAAACAGACCTGATTTACCTGTAAACGATGATCTACAGTTGCTGAAGGCAAGCTATTCTGAACAACATGGTGAATTAAAAAATCTGACCTGCAATTCTGTAATCGTTGTTCAATTAATTTTATGCTTGCAGCAACTACATCGCCGCCTTGCGGAAATTGAGCAATTCGTAAATAGGTCATTCAGTCCATCGCAAATCAAAAGATGAACAACAAGTTGGTATTAACCGCACTTTAAGTGCCTCATAATAGCCGTATGTTTCCGCAAGGCAAAAACCACCCCGGACCGGCGTTGTTTTATTCCGTCAATTTTGTTACGATGATTTTTCCTGTAATAGTCATTGCCGGGTCACTTTTATTCCTGATTGCAGCATGGTACTTTTCTTTATACTGACAATCATTTTTTTGGATATGCCTCCTTTTGTGTACTATGTGATTACCCTGGTAACAGGGATCATGATTTACCGTACAGATGTACTTGCAATAATCTAAAATAAAAAGCACCTTTTCTTACATAAATATCAATGCCATAAGTGTTTTGTAACTTATTTTCTGACCAAAAATGGAAATAATCAAAATCCAGGCACCAAATTTCAAACATTATCTATCCACAATTCATGCTTCAATATTCCGAAGATGTCAGATAAAAAATGTCATACAGCTAAGCTGATTTATCACTGAATGAGTACTCAGAATAGTGAAAGTTACTCCTATTGATTAAATTGTATCAACTAAAAAATATTCAAATCAATGAAGGTATCAGATCTTAAAACCAAAGAGCTTGAGCAGGCTTGCAAAGATTATCAGGTTAAGGAGCTTTATGTTTTCGGTTCTGTAGTTTCCGGAAAGTTTACTCAACAAAGCGACCTGGATTTTTTAGTGAATTTCAACAGATCGGGTTTTGAAGGTGCTTTTGACCAGTTCATGGGATTTAAAGAGAGGCTTGAATCGATCTACGAGAGACCGGTGGATTTGATACATCTAAAAAAATTTCGAAATCCTCTTTTTGAAGAAGAAGTAGAAAAGTCTAAAACACTTCTCTATGCCGCATAGTGCCAGAAAGTTCAGGATTATTAAAAGAAATTTAAATCAACAATCAGAACATGAAAAGAATAATCCTCTGCTGTGACGGTACCTGGAATAGTGCCGATCAGCAAAAAGATGAAGTGCTCTGCCCCACCAATGTGGTCAGGATGGCATACCGGATCGCCAAACGAAACTCGGATATGGTTCAGATTGTTTATTATGTGCAGGGAGTTGGCACTGGAAATAAACTCGATCGCCTGGTAGGCGGGGCCTTTGGCAGAGGAGTTGATGATAATATTTTTAAAGCTTACCGCTTTTTAATAGCAAACTACGAACCCGGGGATGAAATATACCTTTTCGGTTTCAGCCGAGGTGCATTTACAGCACGAAGTATCGGTGGCATGATCAGGAAATGCGGAATCCTTATGCGTGAACATATCGACAGGTATACCCAAGCACAGGCTCTTTATCAAAATGATGAACATCCCGAAGAAGAAGGGCCTAAAGAATTTCGAAAGAATTACTCTGTGAACCATGATGAACCAACAGTGATCAGGTTCATTGGAGTTTGGGATACCGTAGGTGCGCTTGGCATCCCGGTTAGTGGCCTGAACCGGCTGTCGTACAAAAAGCATAGGTTTCATAATACGGAACTGAGCAGCTCAGTAAAGTATGCCTATCATGCACTTGCGATTGACGAACGTCGCACGCCATTTAAGCCTACATTGTGGGAATATGTACCAAAACTGGCACTGGAAGGGGGTGACCAAATTGTGGAGCAGATGTGGTTTCCCGGGGTTCACAGCAATATCGGAGGCGGTTATCCCGACCGGTCGCTTGCCGACATCACACTCGAGTGGATGATCGAAAAAGCGAAATTTGCCGGACTTGGATTTGATGAAAAAGTTGAAAATATTCATGTATGCACACCGGATTGCCACGGTAAAATCTATAACTCCAAAAAAGGTATTTACCGGGTGAGCCGGGGTTACGACCGGATCATAGGACTTTCGGAAAAATATTTTTCTGACGAAACATCTAAGAACATGGGCGAAGATCCAACCCAATCTGTTCATCAAAGTGCTCTTGACCGGTGGGATAAGGACCCCGGTTACAGACCGGCAGGTCTTGTAGATTACTTCAAAAAAACCAATAATGAGAGAGTTAAAAACCTGTAATACTTATGATTAGCCACCATGATCAAATGCTGACTCGTGCTGCAGCCTTTCTTGGTGTAGCAGTTATTGTGATAGCAGGCATCATGATGTTGATTTATCCTTCGGTTGACGATCTGCCAGACGGATTCCGTTCACCGGTTCTAGCGTTTGAATTTGCAACCACGGAAAGCGACCTCGCATTTATGACTGGCAATGATGAGGAGACCCGACAGATTCGCCGTGAAATGAATCGCGGACAGCTTGTGGATATGGTTTTTCCGTTTGCCTATGGCGGGCTGATTTTTGTTCTGCTCCTGGCACTCTCCCGGATGGGATATCTGTTACCAAAAATCGGGATAATTTTCGTGCTTGCTATCATCCCGGCGGATCTGTGGGAAAACCAGGTGATGTACGCCATTACCGAACGTCTTGACGAGGGGCTGCTGGCTGCAGATTTGTTGCCGCGTCTTCATGTCGCAACCTGGCTTAAATGGTGGGCGATCGGCTTGTCTGCGATATGCCTTGCGGTTGGCTATTTTCAGCAAAAAAACTTTCTGAACGGAGTTATAAGTTTTTTTGCAGGCGCGGGAGTTACAGCAGCCTGGATGTCGGGAAGTAATGCCGTATTTGTCGAAATTATGGTGCTGATACTGACAGTTTTTTTCGGTTATTTTTCAATCCTCTCGATTTACCAATATTGGCTCATGAAAAAAAAGGGATATATAACCTGAAAACCGGGGTGAACCTATTCTGCTGCGGCAGGAGCATCCTCTTTATAGATCAGGCAGAAGGCAAAAACCCCAAGGAGGTTGTCTCAAAACTAAATATAAAATTGTGAAAATCTAAAATTGTTACGTTTGCAGAAATGTGGAAAAGGAGCTCCCCTCCATGCGGTTTTTTTTTGCGTCGAAGGTCAGTTTCCGGCTGAATGATAAAAATAAGCCCTATCTCCGGCGTTTTTTGCATCGGGAACAGGAGAAGGGTAGGGTTGAAATAGTTGGAAATCGATTCTATCATTCATCACCTAAATTTATAAAGCTTAAAAATGGCATTAACGACTTTTGAGACAGCCTCCACCTGTACCATCAATCAAAACATCGGTACAGGTATAGTTCATCATAAGAATTCTCAAATTAGCTTAGTAATTTCTCCTTGCACTACCTTTGACAGATTTGTGGAAAATGGCGTTTTCAGCCCTGAAAGTGATACATCCCGATCCTTTGGGGGGTGTTAGCATACAGCACCGGGTGAAGCGATGATCGCCAATGCACCGCATTAACACCCCCTTCATCCCCCTTTTTAAGGGGGGCTCATTTTTTGAACGCGTAAGCGAATTTAGGAGCGCAACCCGGTGTGAATGGAGCCATAAAAAAAGACCCCGAGCGACAACATGTTGAAAAATGATGGGATCAGTCGAGGGGTAATGCTACTATATCCGGATATAGCAGGGATTAGGTAAATCGGCCCGAAGGGCAAAAAAGGCCTAACGGCTTTTTTGGGTTTAATCTAAGTAAGCCCATTATTGACATTATAGCCAGTGAAAATTGTTAAGCATGATGACGATTTACCTGTCACTTTATTGTTGACACGATACTAGTTAAAATCCGATTGTATGGACTGAAGCCGCGAAAGTGCTTTACGTGTATGTAAATTTTCAGGACCCATGAGTTCAACCAGCAGATGATAAGATTCCGTGAGAAGCTCCTCTGCTTCGGTGTTGTTGCCAAGTAATACCAGGCAATCGGCCAGATAATATTGGGCTTCGGCCAGTGTCCAGTCCGGTTCTTGCGATCGTTTTTGGATGAATTCAATTGCATCACGCAGCAGCGGTTCTGCTTCTTCGGCGCGGTTTAGCAACGTTAAAATACTGCCCATCCCCACCATTGCGCGTGTGGTGTAAATATGTTCAGGGGTGAGATTTTGCATCTGAATTTCGAGTGCAGTTTTGTAAAAAAGATAGGCATCGTCAACCCGGCCCTGGTCTCTCAGGGAATTGGCAAGCCCTACCATATCAACAGCAACAAGAGGATGCAATTCTCCATAAAGCTTTTGGTCGATTTCAATAGCACGCCTGAAATATGCTTCAGATTCTTCATATCGTTCCTGGTCATGAATAATTGCGCCCAGGTTATACCAGCTCGCAGCTACATCTGCATGATGCGGGCCGAGAAGGTTAAGCCTGATATCCAAAGTTTCTCGTTCAGATTCTTCTGCCTCTTGCAAACGGCCCTGTTCTCTCAGAATCACACTCAAATTCCCGATAGTCCGGGCAACATCAGGATGATTTCTGCCATATATAGATACCCGTTTATCAAGAATATCACGCATAATCAGTTCTGCCTCGTTATATCGCGCCAGGGATGTATAAACGGATGCAAGATTACTCATTTCCCGAAGCAGCTGGATATGATCATCCGGGAATAGTGTACGCCTTTTATGTACTGTTTCAGTCAGTAATCTCTCAGAATCATCATACCTGCCTCGGACAAAATAATGATGTCCCAAATTTCCAAGCAGGGTTATATATTCATAATCATCCGTGCCCAAAAGCCTCTCATTTATTTCCAACGCCTCCAAAAAATGGGCTTCTGCTTTATCCGATTCACCAAGGCGTTCATAGGCCAATGCAAGATCATTCAACCCTTTACTCACTTCAAAATCGTTTCTTCCAAAAACAGCCTCAAACTGATTTAAAGCGCTCTCAAAATTGTTAACGGCTTCATTGTAACGGCTTTGCCTCAACAATGTACGGCCAAGACGAATTTGCGCAAGGGCAATGTGCTCACTTGGAGTTTCATATAAATTGGAATACAAATCCACAGCCGTTTGATGATATTTTTCTGCTTCAGGATACAATCCAAGATTCTGATACACATCACCGAGCACTTCCCACATCAGGGCCTGTGATGCGGGCTGATTGACCAGGTCCTGCTCAATACGACCAATACTCCGTTCGAGAAGCTGATAAACGGTAATGGTATCACCACCGGTCTGGCTCAGGTCAGCGGATGCGAAGATATCTGTGTAAAGGCCAACAAGGTTGGATGCACGGTCTCGTTCCAGTTCTGCCCTGTCGCGTTCTGCTGAGGTAATTTTTAACTGGTAGGAAAGGGTTGCAACAAACACCAATGTAAGTAACACAACACCCGTGGCAGTGGATACAGCAGCTTTATGGCGGGAAACAAATTTTCTGAGCCGATACCGGGCAGAATCCGGCCTTGCGGTTACCGGAAGTTCATTCAAATAGTTGCTGATGTCAGCCATCAACAACGCTGCAGAATTGTAGCGTTCAGCGGGATCTTCTTTCAGTGCAGTGAGAAGAATTGTATCGAGGTCGCCACGGAGGTCACGACTCAATTTGGCGGGGGTGGTTGAACGTTTAAGCGCAATAGTTTCAGGATCAATTGAAGGTGTGGAATCACTTACGGCAGAAATATTTTTAATAATTCGTTTCGATGCCTGCTCATGGTTTTTCCACTCGCCTGATGTAAGGGGCCCGCTTAGCAGTTCAAGGAGCAAAACGCCCAGAGAGTAAACATCGGTTGCTGTAGAGACGGGCTCGTTTTTTAGCTGCTCCGGTGCGGCATATTCGGGAGTCATCAGGCGAAAACCGGCGCGGGTAACCGGTGCTGTGAAATTTGGATTTTCAGTATCCAGAAGTCGTGCGATTCCAAAATCAAGCAGTTTTACAACCCCTTTTACTGTGACAAGGATGTTCGAAGGTTTCAAATCACGGTGCACAACCAGTTTTTGATGGGCGTACTGTACGGCATCACAAACAGATAGAAACAGCCTTAATCGTTCACGGATGGTAAGCTTATGCTGATCACAATATTCAGCAATGGGCACTCCTTCCACATATTCCATCACCAGATACGGGCGGCCGTCATCTGTAAGACCGCCGTCAATCAATTGCGCAATATTGGGATGCTGAAGGGATGCAAGAATCTGCCTTTCATACCTGAATCTTTTGAGGATTTCCTCCGAATCCATACCTTTTTTGATGCACTTCAGCGCCACTTCTTTTTTGAAAACACCATCATCACGTTCGGCAAGATATACCTGCCCCATACCGCCTTTGCCAACCAACTCTTTAATCCGGTAACTACCAATGCGTGTGCCTTCCTCCAATGTGAACTCAGCAACCGGTTCATCGCCTTGCAAAATAGGCATCAGCGGGGCAAGAAAATCAGAGACTGTATCCCCTAAAAAAGATTCCGATTCTTCAGCGTAAAGTAGCAGCTTTTTGAGATCAGTACTCAGAGAGGGATCGTGTCCGGTGGACTTCTTTATAAACTGCTCCCTTTCTGATTTCGGTAAATCAAGAACCTGCTGGAAAAGATGGTCGAGCTGTTCGCGGCGTTTTGCATCAAAATTTGACATACTCCGGACGTTTATTTTGAATCAACAGAATCATGGATCATTCCATTGTACTTTATTGCCACGGAAAAGCACGGAGTTTTCCGTGTTTTCGCTTCGCGTACAAAAAATGAGCGTGGCATTTTTTCACAACCTCTAAAAAGGGGGAATTTTTTGAACCAATAACCTGGAATGCCATTTACAACACCCTTTCATATACTTTCGTAAAACAGAATCAAACGGTATCAACCAACTATCAATTCTCATTATCTTTCATCGCACTGTAGAGCCATGTGCGTGCCCTTGTCCAGTCTCTTTTTAGTGTGGGTTCGGAAAATCCTGTCACTTCGCTAATCTCCTCGTATGTCATACCCCCGATAAAACGGTACTCCACCAGTTTGCCGAGGCGTTCATTCCATTCAAGCAGTTTTTCAATGGCACTGTTCAGCGATATAAAATCTTCAATTCGTTCTTCCACCCCGAGTGATAACCCGCCTAAAGTTTGATCATCACTGTTACCACCCCTTTTTTGTGCGGTTTTTGCACGAAGATAGTCTACAAGTATAAAACGCATGGCGCGTGAAGTGGCGGCAAAAAAATGGGCACGGTCTTTCCAGTCGTGTTCTGATGCGTGGATAAGTTTCAAATATGCTTCATGAACCAGTGCCGTGGTATTGAGGGTCTCACCCCGTTTAAAACCGGCCAGCCGCTGATGAGCGATCTCCTTCAGGTCGTCGTAAGCAAGTTCATACACATGACGGAAGGCATCATCATCACCGTTTTTGGCTTCGGCCAGGTACCTGGTAATGGCATTTGCCTGTTGCATATTCTTCTGGTTTGAATCTGAAGGAAATAATCCCTGAATAATTTTAACTCATTTTAATAAAGCAGAATGAAAAAAGCCATCATTTATAAAATTTGAAAACAGGGATTTGCGATAATGATACCCGTCTTCATGATTTTTCGATAGCTGAAGTAACAACACACCAACATAAAGATGAAACCAATGAAATTACGGATGATCATTCTATTAATGATACTTTTTGGAGTTACGAATTTGTCAGCAGCCAATGAGTGCAAATTAAGGGTGGAGTTTAACGCCGGCAGCGCACTGTTTCCTAATAATTTAGCATTACCGGAACAAACCTATCAACCAGGAGGCTGGCAGTCGTTCAGCCAGGAGCATATCACAAAAATTGAGAATACCGGGCGTAATGATATGCTTATCCGCACCAGGAATGTGGTTACCAATCAAATAGCAGAATATCATACGGTCAATAGCGGCCCGCTCACGATTTGGTTTCCACTGCCGAATTTTACGGGCACTGCTCTTCATCAGGTTCGATGTCTGAATTATTCCACCATTCATGATGCAACGGATATCATAGCAGAATTTGGCGGTGGTGCCCAAAATCTGATCAATCAAACTGAAACGGCAGCCACCCAGATGGTACAGGATTCGAAAAACAGCCTGCTTGCCATGGCAGATCCGGTAACCTACCAGCATTTTATGCAGGATCTGAACCAGAAGAGGCAACAGGTGGAACAGAAGTGGCAAGAACTGCAACAGCTTGCATCTGAAGGGATGGATGCAGGCGACCAGATTATCAGTGAACATTTCCCTGAACTCCATGCAGCTATTGAGGCGTCAACTGCTGTAACAATAGACCTGCAGAGGGCAATACTCGAAACCCATGGAAATAACCTGGGGGCACTTCAGCAAAAACTTCGGGATATAGACCGGAAACTGGGGATTTCGGATTTAGCCGGAGAATTTGCATCTATCAATCCCGAAGAACACTTTCCCGAACTCTTTGCCCTGGGGAAAGCCGCTTGTGAAATTGACCCGTCTCTTTTCAATGAAGCAGCCTCCGAAATGAACCGATTTCACGATCTGTTTTCCAGGTTCATGGAAGAATTAGCCAACCGGGCCGATCTGCCGGCAATGCCGTTCACACAATCTGATATCGATCAATTAAACCGGTTACTCACCCAGCCGCCATGCCTCGATGAGCTTGTTGAAGCGCGCCGTTTGCTGGCAGACGACCTCCAATCGTTTGTACGTTATGTACAAGATATTCAGGCCAATCTTGAAATCTGGCAGCGACGCTGGTTTATCCGGGGCCATGAAGAACTGTTTCAGGAGAGTCAGCGACTGGCTCAAACATCAGCAGAGCTTGCAGAACACCTTGTACAGCAACATACCCTGGAACAGGAAGCAAATCAAGCAAAAAGAGAGATGGATGATAGCCACAAAATGCTTGGGCAAATTCATGGCAGGGGCGGGCAGTCCATTAATCTGCTGGTTGTTCGGATAGATCTGATGGTTCCGTCACCGGATTACCTTTTTGCACCGAATGATGAGGAGCAAATCAAACAACAAATCGAAGAGCACCAGAAAACCATAGATAACTACGAAGCTGCGGTTCTGGCCAGAGAGAATAACTTACAGCAAATTCAACGTTTAAGTGCTGACTGGCTGAGTGGTGTATCTTCGCTGGCAGCTTCTGTGTCGAGCGTCAGAATAACGGCTCCTACCGTTCGCAGATTTATTGATCTTGCGAATAATCAGCCAAGTTTAAACCTTCCCGCTTCGTCTGTCAGGCTTTTGCGAAGTTGTCTCACAGATATCAATCAAAATCTGCAAACAGCTTCTGCTATTTTCAGCAATGGTTTTAGAACGTTCTATGATGATCTGGCAAATTTTGCAGATAGTATGATCCCGGAACAGCTTGGAATTGTGCTGCAGCACCATCATGAAATATTTAGCCAATTAAATTCTGATATTCAGAATATCAGAGAAATGGGGCCGGTATCGGTAGATTTATTGCAAAGTTCACGGCTTTTGTTAAATACAGCTTATACGCTGTCGGGTTTCGAAATTGAAGTAGCATTGACCCCTTCTCCAGCAGGCCATGTACCAATACCATATCCGAATTTTTTTGGTTTAGAAGACGAATTGAAAACGATTTATGAGCAGTTTATGGCAAGCCGGGAGCGGTTCAATCTCACAATGAGTGCAATTTATCCCGATATTGAACTTTACATTGAAATCTTTTCAAAACTGAACTCCTCCCTTGAGGAGAACAGGAGTGACCTAACGGCTGCAGCTATGGAATTACAGAATTATTCTGTGAACCTTGAACGTCTTTTACACGGGCTTCTCAGAACCGGCCCTTCAATCAGTGAGTGTGTCGCAGAAGTAAGCAAGCTTGGATATGATGCAGTTTCTACTTTTGATCAGCGAAAAATTGTATTTGAATTATTCATTCAGGAAATGCTTCCGGACCCCATACCCGATGAAGTGCGTTCGGGAATTACAAACTTGTTAAGCCTTACGGCACAACAAATCAGCCAGATTTTTAACCCCGATCCATTGTTGTTATTAGAGGATGCACATAACAGGCGAAATACAGCAATGCAGGTGGCATTCGCACAAATAGAATTCTTGAACTTTACAGCATTTTTACAGGCCGGTGACCAAGATCTTGCAATGGAGTTCCTCGATAATGCGGTTAACAGAATTGCGGAAATT
Source organism: Balneolaceae bacterium (assembly GCA_007694095.1). GTDB lineage: Bacteria > Bacteroidota > Rhodothermia > Balneolales > Balneolaceae > Rhodohalobacter. The sequence continues at coordinate 10,376 of RECI01000261.1, forward strand.
GAAATTGAAACAACACAGCTACGGGCTTACCTGCAGCAAATACTGGAAACCCACCGTGAAGCTGTTCATGAGCTTGAACTTCTGAAAGAGTGGGCCCGCAGTGAGCCGGTAGAAGTTGTTAATGATATTCATGAGTTAAGTTTGGCCGCGTTGAATTTATCACCGGTGTTGCAAATGACAGACCAGCTATTGGAATTGGCGCCATTATGGCTGGAGGCCAAAAACACCACACCGGCAAGGCTTCAATCTCTTTTCACGAACGAAATTGCACAACGTCTCTCACAATTAAGGCCACAGGTGGAGAATGGAATGCTAAATTTTCTGAGCCATTCTGCGGCTGCCGCTAACTGTGCTCAGGATGTAATTGCATATCATACAAGTATAGCAGGCCATTCTGTTGTAAACAGTGTGAATCAGGCATTGTCGAATACAATAGGCAGCGCCCCCGTTGTTTTCAGCAATTTACAAAACCTGCTGAATCCCGTTCAGTCTGTAATGACCAGTGTTGAGCAGGTGTTGAATTCGGGAAAATCTCTGATTGAGGATGCGAAACAGGCCCCGCAAACTGCAAAAAGTAATTTTGATAGTGCTGTTTCTTCCAGCAAAAACCTGATGCAGCAATCGATGGTTTGTGTAAACCAGCGATCGGATGAAATTCAGTCAAATATCAATGAGCTGAACTCATTGTTCGCAGAAATAGAAGGGTTTCAAACAGTGCAACCGGTTCAAATGCAGTTTATATCATTTCCGATTCAGAATTGAAATTTTAATCATGCAGCTGAATCAGGAGTTCATCGTCATTTGCTGTCAGGTTATTATAGAGACCTGACAGCATTGCCTGGCAAGCCTCGTGTACCAATGCTGTTGTGTTTGTATTCAATGTTTCACCCATCTTGATTCCGGAGAGCCGGTAATGTGCAATTTCTTTAAGATCATCATACACCAGATCATATACTTTATTGTAAGTCTGGTCATTCCCCTCCTTGGCCTATGCCAAATAAACAGTAATCGCATTTTCTTCCTGCATGGTGATCATTTATTTAAAGAACAGACCGGTTTCTATGTTTAAATTTTTCAACATTTTTTATAAAGCAGAGGGAAAGATGCCATTCATCCGAATCTTTCTGCTATCTCATGATACCCAAAACCCGGTTTCTCCGAAAGTATAGGTAAACCCAATTAACAAAACGGAGAAAACGATGAAAACATGGATGTTATTAATCATACTAATCCTGTTTGCCGGTGCGGAGATGCTGATTGCACAGGAATGTAAAATCAGCGTAGAATATAATGCCGGTAATGCATTTGTACAGAATATCAGTACCATAGAACGCTCGTACAGCCCGGGCAGCTGGCAATCATTCAGCCAGGAGCATATTACAAAAATTGAAAACACCGGGCGTAACGATCTTCTGATCCGCACCCGAAATGTTGCAACCAACCAGACTGCCATCTATCATACCATTAATAATGGCCAACAAACCATCTGGTTTCCGCTTCCAAATTTCGCAGGTACTGCTTTGCACGAGGTGCAGTGCCTCTCCTACGCCACCATTCATGATGCGGCAGAATTGATTTCCGGATTTGGCGGTGGGGTTCAAAACTTTTTAACCGAGGCAGAAACAGCGGCAAGAAACGCGGCAAACGAAGCAAAGAATGATCTGCTTGCACTGGCTGATCCTGCAGCGTACCAGAATTTTCAGCAGGAGATGAACCAAAAGCAGCAACAGCTGAATCAAAAATGGCAGGAACTTCTGCAGCTTGCCGCGGAGGGAATGGATGAAGCCGACATGGTGCTCAGTGAACATTTTCCTGAACTTCATGCCGCTATTGAGGCAACAAATAATTTAAACATAGACCTTCAATGGGCTATTCTGGAAACGTATGGAAATAACCTGGAGGCCCTTCAGCAAAAACTTCGTGAGATAGACCGGAAACTGGGGGTTTCAGATTTTGCCGGAGAGTTGGCATCTATTAATCCAGAAGAGCATTTTCCGGAACTCTTTGCCCTGGGGGCAGCATCTTGCGAAATTGATCCGTCTCTTTTCAATGAAGCAGCCAATGAGATGAACCGATTCCACGATCTGTTCTCACGGTTCATGGAAGAATTAGCCAACCGGGCCGATCTGCCGGCAATGCCGTTCACACAATCTGATATCGATCAATTAAACCGGTTACTCACCCAGCCGCCATGCCTCGATGAGCTTGTTGAAGCGCGCCGTTTGCTGGCAGACGACCTCCAATCGTTTGTACGTTATGTACAAGATATTCAGGCCAATCTTGAAATCTGGCAGCGACGCTGGTTTATCCGGGGCCATGAAGAACTGTTTCAGGAGAGTCAGCGACTGGCTCAAACATCAGCAGAGCTTGCAGAACACCTTGTACAGCAACATACCCTGGAACAGGAAGCAAATCAAGCAAAAAGAGAGATGGATGATAGCCACAAAATGCTTGGGCAAATTCATGGCAGGGGCGGGCAGTCCATTAATCTGCTGGTTGTTCGGATAGATCTGATGGTTCCGTCACCGGATTACCTTTTTGCACCGAATGATGAGGAGCAAATCAAACAACAAATCGAAGAGCACCAGAAAACCATAGATAACTACGAAGCTGCGGTTCTGGCCAGAGAGAATAACTTACAGCAAATTCAACGTTTAAGTGCTGACTGGCTGAGTGGTGTATCTTCGCTGGCAGCTTCTGTGTCGAGCGTCAGAATAACGGCTCCTACCGTTCGCAGATTTATTGATCTTGCGAATAATCAGCCAAGTTTAAACCTTCCCGCTTCGTCTGTCAGGCTTTTGCGAAGTTGTCTCACAGATATCAATCAAAATCTGCAAACAGCTTCTGCTATTTTCAGCAATGGTTTTAGAACGTTCTATGATGATCTGGCAAA
>RECI01000270.1 GCA_007694095.1 Balneolaceae bacterium
ATTGTTGGTCACCGACACTCTTCAGGCTGGGCCAGTGATCGCAGGAATTTTTACGCAATCATTCTGTCAAAACCCATTGAAAAGCTGGAGTTCAGACCGGACAACAAGCTGAATTCAGATGTAGAAGCACAGGGTAAAGATGTGGTGGCTTTGCTGAGTTTTGCCACTCAGGCCGGTGAGCAGATATCACTTAAAGTGGGTATTTCGCCGGTAAGTTACGAGGGAGCACTCAACAACATTAAGGCAGAGATACCCCACTGGGAATTTGAAAAAACAAGAGAGCAGGCGCGCGACAAATGGAACCGTGAGCTGACCAGAATTGATTTTTATCATCCTGATGAAGCCGAAATGCGCACCTTTTACACTGCAATGTATCATGCTTTTTACGGTCCTGTGCTGTTCAATGACCATGACCGCAGTTTCAGAGGTACAGATAAGGAAGTTTACCCCGATCCCGGATTTGACAATTATTCCATCTTCTCACTCTGGGATACATACCGGGCATTGCACCCACTGTTTACCATCATTCAAACCGAAAGGGTGGATGATATGATCAACTCCATGCTACTTATTTATCAGCACCAGGGCAAGTTGCCCGTTTGGCACCTGTTGGGGAACGAAACCAATACAATGGTAGGTTATCCAGCCGTACCAGTAGTCGCTGACGCTGTATTTAAAGGGTTTTCAGACTTTGACCACGATCTGGCCTATGAGGCGATGATCACATCTTCATTGATTGATGAAGATGGCCTTAAATTTTTGAGAGAGAAAGGCTTCATTCCTGCCGACCTGGAGCAGGAGTCTGTCTCCAAGGCACTGGAATATGCCCTGGCCGACTGGGCCATCGCTGAGTTTGCCAGAATGCGCGGAGACTCTGCCAATGCCGCCTATTACCGTGAACGAGCACAGGCCTACCGTATCTACTTCGACCCTGAAACCCGGTTTATGCGCCCCGTATTGCAGGATGGCAGTTTCCGGGAGCCATTCAACCCCTTCGAGTCTATTCATGAAGGCTATGCCTGGACCGACTTTACCGAAGGAAACAGTTGGCAATATACTTTCCTGGTTCCCCACGATGTGAGAGGACTGGCTGATCTGATGGGGGGCGATGAAGCCTTCGAAGCCAAACTCGACAGTCTGTTTTTTGTTACCGGTGACTTGGGCGAGTTTGCATCTCCCGATATCTCAGGGCTGGTGGGGCAGTATGCCCAGGGCAATGAACCCAGTCATCATGCTGCATATATGTTCAACTATGTGGGTGCTCAGCATAAAACGGCAAAAAAGGTTAGGTTTATTATGGATGAATGGTACACCGATCTGCCCGATGGCTTGCCCGGCAATGAAGACTGCGGACAGATGTCGGCCTGGTATATTTTTTCATCTTTGGGATTTTATCCTGTAAATTCTGCCAATTCAGTTTTTGCTATAGGTTCACCTGTGGCACACCGGGCAACCATTAATCTGCCTGGTAATAAAAAGTTTTCCATAGTTGCCCACAACAACAGCAATGAAAATATTTATGTGCAGAAGCTTCGCCTTAATGGAAAAGATCTGATGCGCTCGTACATTACCTACCCGGAAATTATGCAGGGCGGAAAGCTGGAGTTCTTTATGGGCAGTGAACCCAATTATGAATTCGGCAGGGCTGCTGAGAACAGACCGCCGGAGGTGCTGGTGAGATAATTATAACCGGAAGCTTCCGGTTGCCTCGCAAGCTGGAAGTTCAGGAACTGGAAACTTTCCGAAGGAAATTTCCAGCTTCCGGCAGGTTATATTTTTTTTTATATATTTTTATCCTGATCTTTCAATCCACAATGTATGAAAAATGCCACCATCAGGTTAATACTTACCTTGCTTTCAGTAATAATCTGCGAGGTTTTGTTTTCGCAATCCAATTTCTTGCCGGCTTATGTAATAGATAATAAAGGAGACACTCTTCACGGATTTATTGATTACAGAAACTGGGCAACCAATCCATCCCGTATATCATTCAGGGAAGATTTAAACTCTCCGGTACAGTCTCTTAAACCGCTTGATGCAAAAGAGTTTGGTGTGGATAACGAGATTTATGTTGGAGTAATTGTTGAAGCGGAAATGAGCCCGGCAGAACTGAACAGAGTCGGGTATAATCCGGCCTTTAATATTGTCAGGGATACTTTGTTTCTGCAGGCTATATTTCGTGGTAATATCGGCCTGTATTATCGTCGAAATGCTGATAATATTGTAAATCTTTATATAAAACAGGATGGTGAGTATGTTTTGCTGAGGTACAAAAAGTATTATACTTACGACCAGAGTGGACCTATGATGGCCACCGGACATTTGTCTGTCAGGCGGTTACTGGCCGAAAATAAACCATACATCGGCCAGTTGAAAATAGCATTGAGTGATTGTGCAAACATAAACTCCAGAATTGAGAATACCGGTTATGACCTGAAACAAATGATCCGTCTTTTCCGGTATTACTATGATTGTGTTGATTCAGATATCATTTTTGAAAGAGAAAGGGAGAGAGGAAATTTGCAGTTTGGCCTTTTTTTGGGGGGCTCTTCCAGCACCATGAATTTTACCGGTGATCCATTCTTTAATTATTTGACAAGGGCATCATTCGGCCCTTCTTTTGATTTTACAGCCGGTGTTTCACTCAACCTTGTTTTCCCGAGAAGGTTCGG
>RECI01000108.1 GCA_007694095.1 Balneolaceae bacterium
CGGCCGACCAGTGGAAGAAGAGGAGGGTGTGGGGAAAATCGGGGTTGCTGTAGGGCGGCCACGGCACGCTTTCCAGCAGCCATTCGGCCATCCCGCCCGCAGCCCAAAGCCATAAACCTAGATGCAGGAGGAATAGAAGGGTTCCGGCTGTTTTCATTTAGATTCAGATTCAAACAGATTTTCCCATCACCGTAACCACAATTTTCCGCGCTTTTGCACGGTTACGGTGTTCGCATAAATAGATTCCCTGCCATGTTCCCAGGTTAAAACGGCCGTTTGTAACGGGAATCGTTACCGAATGACCCAGGATGGAGCTTTTGATGTGGCTGGTCATATCATCCAGCCCTTCGTAGTTGTGTTCAAACAGGGAAGCATTTTCCGGAACCATCCGGTTAAAGTGGGTCTCAAAATCGCGGCGTACGGATGGGTCGGCATTCTCGTTGATTGTGAGCCCCGCGCTAGTGTGTTTGATATGGATGTGGGCGAGTCCGGTTTTGATATCAGACAGTTCCGGGATCTGTTCAAGAATTTCCCGCGTAACCAGGTGAAACCCGCGCGGCTTCGGGGAAAGAGTGAACTCTTTTTGAATGATTTTCATAATCGCTTTTTTTTGGAGGTAAGGTATGAATGTTTTTTTTATGGTTAAAAACCAGATATCTCCACGTCATCCCGCGGCGAATGCCCGGGATCTCCTAACGTTGATTAAGGACAGCCCCGGAGCAAAACTTGGAGTTCCCGGCTTAGCTACGCAAGGGAATCCACGCATGGAAGGGCTCGTACTGCTAACGCTGCCGGCGGGAAGATCAAAGGCCGGGAGGACGTTATCACCCAAAAAGCCCGGAAATAACCCCGCCATCGTGGCTGATCGTCTGCCCGGTAACATATCCGCTGTGGGGTGAAAGAAGCCATGCTGCCAGCGAGGCCAGCTCTTCTGCCTTGCCCATTCTGCCAACTGGGACATTTTTTTCCATTTCCTCCCTGGCTTTCTCAAATGAAATGCCACGCACACTGCTGTTGTTTTTGATAACACGCTCAATGGCCGGTGTTTCGTGTGAACCGGGCGCAAGTACGTTCACGGTAACTCCCTTTGGGGCAAGCTCCAGCGCAAGGGTTTTGGCAAAGCCAACCACACCGGCCCGAAACGCATTGCTCAGTGTGAGTGCCGGAATCGGCTGTTTTACTGACTGACTTTCAATGTAGAGCATTCGCCCGTAGCCGTTTTCTTTCAGTATAGGTGCCAGGCGAAGAGATAGGTCTATTTTCCAGCGCATCACGAGCTGCCAGGCAGCATCCCAGTCATCCATATTGGTTTGAAGGGGGGTACCTGTTGGCGGGCCGCCGGCATTTAGCAGGATTCCGTGAAATTCACTCTGTTTTGCTGCTTTTTCAATTTTATCGAGGGTTTCCCGGTAGATCAGACTGCCTTCTACGATCTCAATATTTTTATCAAAATGGCCGAATTTCTCGCGAAGTACATCACCCCGCCGGGCCACCAGTACAACGCGTGCTCCTTCAATTAATAATTGCCGGGCGATGGCTTCGCCAAAGCCGCTGCTGGCTCCGCAAATGATGAATCGGTGATCGGAAATGTTAAGGTTCATAATCTTTTCAGTTTGGTTGATGTGTCGCACAGACAAACAAGTTCGTAATTAGAGTGATAAAATGGGAAGGAAAATTGACACGGAAGGCACGGAAAAACTTTGAAAATTCGGTCTTTCGGTCATTCTCTTCTTGATTTGCGATAAACCGAATCACCGATGAACCGATTGGCCGATCTGGTTCAGTTCCGTTCTCCATTTAAGGTTCCTGTTCCAGGATAGCCTTTATCTGAAAGGAGTTCATAGGTTTGTTATACAAAATGTCGTCGACTTCCATCGGCCTGGAATCGGCAATGGTTCCGATATCAACCGTATCGAAGCCTATTTGGTCAAATAACCGTGTGACGGTTTGTTTGGCTGCCACATCATTTCCGGCAATTGGCAGGGCGATTCGGTTACCGGGTTCGCGGAACGCGTACTCCTTAAGGTGTACAAAGTAAATGGTGTTGAGAGCTTTCACTATATGCGATTGCGGGAACTGCTCAACAGTGAGCTGGGACTGACGGCGGCTGCGGTTACCGCGTACTACTTCTGCAATGGCGCCATCACGGCCGGGATACGGATTGCATGTGTCGATGATAATCTTGTCTTTTAATTTGCCACGAAGTGTTTCTGCGAGTTCAGGGATGGCTCTGTATGGCACCGACAATACAATGATGTCACTGAATTGGGCGGCATCCTCCGGGGTGCCGGTTCCCGCTTTTGGGCCCGCTTCACTTGAAAGATGGGACAGTTTTTCCGGATTACGGGAACTGAACAGCACCTCGTGCCCCGCTTTGGCGAAATGTAGGCCGGCATTGCCGCCGATATTTCCGGATCCGATGATTCCGATTTTCATAGTTCGAATATTTTTTTATTCAGGGTAAGGCAAAATCAGGCTGTGAACCGGTATGGCCTGAATTGACCGGTTTAGGATGATATTAATCGATTAACAAATCTCATCAAAACAGTAATCTTTCTTGTTGTTTAAAACTTTTTCCATTTAACGGAATTATTTATTAATCACCAAATTTCAAGTACCAAATTCCAAATTTCAGGTACCAGGTG
>RECI01000038.1 GCA_007694095.1 Balneolaceae bacterium
AGAGAAAATTCGGTGCATAGGTAAATAATGCAGCCATTTTCCTGATATCTGCATCAATGTGTTCAAGTATATATTCAACCCTTGACGGAATTTTGGAAAGCTCCCTGATATATTCTTTCATCTGCTTTCGGTTGAGAATCCCTTTTCGTTGCCCAAGTTCAAGAGCCATCATTATGAGCACCACTACCTGCGCAGTAAACGCTTTTGTGGATGCCACACCTATTTCCGGACCGGCATGGGTAAAAACTCCGGCATCGGTCTCCCGTGCAATAGTAGACCCGACAACATTGCAAATTCCTAATACCAGTGCCCCTTTATTTTTGGCTTCCCTGAGTGCCGCAAGGGTGTCTGCAGTTTCCCCGCTTTGCGAAATTACCAGCAGAACATCACCTTTGCCAATCAGCGGATCACGATACCTGAACTCTGAAGCATATTCAACCTCAACGGGAGTTTTTGCAAGTTGTTCAAAAAGATACTCCCCCACAAGTGCCGAATGCCAGCTTGTACCGCATGCAGCTATAATGATTCGTGGAGCTTTCACCAGTTTATCCATTACATCTTCAATTCCGCCTAGCGTAACCGTTCCGTTATCCGGGTTAATTCGCCCCCGCATGCAGTCGGCAATTGAACGTGGCTGCTCAAATATTTCCTTTAGCATAAAATGCGGGTAACCTGCCTTTTCAATTGCAACCAGGCTGATTGCAAGTTCGTGCACTTCTTTCGTAAGGGGCACATCATCGATGGTTTTAACCTTATAACTGTTCCGTGTTACAATTGCCATTTCACCGTCATCAAGATAAACCACCTTATTCGTATACTCCACAATCGGAGATGCATCTGAAGCTATAAACATTTCTTCATCGCCAATCCCAAGCAGCAACGGTGATCCTTTCCTGGCAATAAAGATGGTATCAGGAATTTCTTTGTTGATAATGGCCAGTCCATAGGTCCCAACAATCTGTTTTAATGCAAGGCGTATGGCAAGCTCAAAGGTTATATTGGGCGATGCTATATATATTTCTTCAATAAGCTGGCTTACGACCTCTGTATCGGTCTGGCTCTGAAAAATCCTTCCACGTTCAATAAGCTGCTTTTTCAGGGTAGTATAGTTTTCAATTATTCCATTGTGCACTACTGCAATATTCCCCGATTCGCTGAGGTGTGGGTGAGAATTTATATCATTCGGTTCACCATGTGTGGCCCATCGAGTATGGCCAATTCCAATCTTTCCTTTTAAGCTGTCTTTTTTGAGAATTCTCTCCAAATTTGAAACTTTTCCTTTCCCTTTCCTGCAGTTCAGCTCACCATTAATTAATGCAATACCCGCGGAATCATACCCCCGGTATTCAAGCCTTTTTAAGCCTTTTATCAATACAGTTGAAGCGTCCCTGTTACCAATATATCCAACAATGCCGCACATAAAACGATTTTTAAGAAAATTCTGATTAATTACCTAATTTATAACAACATTTAATGACTTAAAGTATCAATTTTTTGAAGATGAAAATTGAATGTTGTTTTTTTGAGGATAAATACCTTGAAAATTTCCACCCGCTGACCCTGACACGCCCTGTTTTCGACCTGCGAGTGGGTATATTTACTCTCGCTGAAAAATGGATGCATGCACTTGACATCCCCGGCACCCAGCCCAGGGGGATCCTGAGAGAACACATGAATGGTGTTTTTCAAAAATTCACGATTGACGATTCCCATAATGATGTTTATTGGATTAACCCTCGTTTTGTACCTACAAAAGAGCTCGGTGAAAGAGTAAAATCCCTCATAACGAATCAGAGTCTTGTTTCCGGAGGAGAAATGGTAGCAGCCCGTATAACTTCTCTAACACACAGTCATTGGGTCGATACCGGGATTCGCTCCTCCGATTTGGATGAAACTTACATAGAAGAAGATAAAATAACTTCACTAAAAAATAGCTGGGAATTATTCCAGGTCAATGGACGTGAAATTGTAAACGACATTGCCCTGCTGAATGTGAAACCATCGGAAGATCCCGGCAAATATCCCCATTCCATACTCATCAACCCTCAAAAGATCTTTATAGAACCGGGTGCAATTATAGAGCCTGGCGCAATGCTATTGGCAGAAAAAGGTTCTATTTATGTTGGGAAAGGAGCTCATGTTATGGCGAATTCCGTAATACGGGGACCATCTGCGGTTTGTGAAAAATCGGTTGTACGTATGGGAGCAAAAATATACGAGGATACCACTATTGGTCCTGTTTGCAAAGTTGGGGGAGAAATTGCCAATGTAATTTTTCACTCCTACTCCAATAAAGCTCATGATGGATATACCGGGAACTCCGTTTTCGGGCAATGGTGTAATCTCGGGGCCGACACAAACACATCAAATCTGAAAAACAACTACAGTTCGGTTAAAGTATTTGACTGGAAAACAAAAAAAGAGTTCGATACAGGCCAGCAATTTATCGGTACCATTATGGGAGATCACAGTAAAACCGGAATTAATTCCATGCTGAACACAGGCACGATGTGTGGCGTCTGCTGTAATCTTTTTTCAGATGATTATCCGCCAAAGTATGTACCATCATTCAGCTGGGTTAGCGGGAACAACATTGTACCCTACCATTTCGAAAAAGCAATTGAGGCCATGGAGAAAATGA
>RECI01000316.1 GCA_007694095.1 Balneolaceae bacterium
CTGTTCCCGCATCTCTTTCATCCCGGATTCCGGAAACCAGTTGATTATATTTTCCAAGTGCCAGGCTCAATTCCCGCCTATTTGTTCCATCGGGCAAATAGAGCAACCGAAAACGGGGTTCAAATGAAATATTCCTGTTGGTGCTTAACTGAGTACCAACTCCGGGCTGAACAGTTAAATTTTCATGCAGCTCCATCTCTGTTGAGATGTAAAAGCGCGCAACCGGCTGGGTTGATCTGAATGAATCAAAATTTGTAAATCGTTCATCTATCACAGAATTATAAACACCATAGTTCAGCCGAAAGCCATAGTTTATATTCTGATTCAGCAGAATGCGCTGCAAATCGATATGAACATAAAACTGATCGACATCTGATGAACGTTCAGCCACTCCCCGGGGCCCTTCAGTGCTTCGATAACCGGTATAACCTGCCGTAAACTCAATGATATTATCCAGGCTGGTGTCGTAATACAAACACCGGCCTCCCAAAACACGATTTGACCAGAACTGTTCGCGGCTCCGCTCAGGATTAATAAGCCCGCTGTCTGAAGTATAAACACCGGTTGCATAACAAGAAATATTATCCCCCTGATAGGTGTACCGGCCAACAATATCATAAAATTCGTAGGGAACCGGTTCGCCGGTCAGCGTTTCGCCATAGCGTTGTATATCCGATTTTCTGCCATGAACCATGAGTGATTTTCGATCTCTCTGAATAGGGCCCTCCAAATGCAGTGAATGAATAACCGGGCTGATGGCTGCATTTGCTCTGATCTCTCTCATATTTCCCGATTTTAAATGTACATCAATCACTGACGACGTATTTCCAAGATATTCAGCAGGGAAACCGCCCGCATACATTTCCACACTGCCGATGGCTTCATCAGAAAAAGCAGAAAACAAGTTCGAAATATGGAATGGTTTGATGATTGGAAGATTATCGACCAGTACAAGATTTTGATCCGGTGTGCCGCCTCTTATAAAAAGTTCTCCGCCCCGGTCGCCTGCTGTCACAACTCCGGGTACGGTTTGAAGATAACTTGCCAAATCACCGCCGGGACTGGGCGTGGGTATTCGTGATATCTGTTCAGAACTAATTCTGCGGATACCCACTTCACCGGCAGCCAACACCCGTTCACCTTCAACCACTAAATCATCAAGTATTTCCACTGACGGTGTAAGATATACCCGGCGCTCCTCCCTGTCACCGCTTTCAAATATCAAAACTTCTTCGAATGTTTCGAATCCGATAAAGCTTACCTTCAGCAGGTAAGAATCCGTTTCAATGTTTCTAATCTCGCTGAAGCCATCCCTGTTCGTCACTTCAACATAAGCAGCGTCATCTGCTTCTCCATTGGCAATCTTGTACAGAACAACATTGGCGCCGGCTACTGGCAATCCGTCCTCATCCGAGAAAACCAAAACTCTGAGCAGCGAACCGGGCTGACCGGTTACTATAACAGGCGTCAGCATCAGAGCTAAAAAATTTGTGATTATAAATCCTGTTATTGCCACCAGCCGGCTACTCATTTTTTGAACTTTATAGTTCAACATGCCTGAATTATGTAAAATTTTTAATCCAAATTACATTCTGCCCGTTTTCTTAATATGCAAAACCCAATCCCTGAACTCTGTCCGGCCGGGATAATCCTCCACCGGCGAAATAATCCGGATGTCTCCGCCCGATACCTCACCTTCTGAATGATACTCTCCCGTTGCAGGATTAAACCAGCGATACACAAATTGAACTTCATCATCTGCAGCAGAAAGGTCAATGGTTGCCGGGCCTCCCCACCGCAGGTAAACCACATACTCTTCACCCTCATTGGCAAGGCAGTATGGCTCCCTGTAATCATGAATCAGTTCAGGAGCCGGGTGCATTTTCCACCATTCCACTTCTTCAAAGAAGCTCACCATGTAACTCATAGAACGAGCACCCTCATAATCCAGGGTGTTTACATCGAAGCTCTCTTCCAGTGGCCAGGGGCCGCCACCTGCCGGTGATTCTGGCAGATGTGCCAGCCATACATGTCCACCGCCGTAGGTGTGTCCGGCCGCTCCTGATAAAATCGATGACCATGCACCAAAACGCACTTCCTTACCCGATGGATTCCCCTCCACGAATTCGTACCAGGGTTCTGTTACAAGTGTGGGTTTGGCCGGTTTACGATTGCGATCGGCCGCCATTATTTTCGGTGTCATCTCCTGCCTCCAGCGGCCGTGCCCCGGCTGGCTTTGGTTGTAATCGAGCCAGGGTTCTTCGTGCAGCACTTCGCCGGTTGACCACTGCGGTGCATCGGCTCCGCCGCCCCATAACGGCGGCGTGGGATGGGCTCCGACAATCCGCTCGTATGGGTCTTCGTCTTTGATCATCTGCCCCAATTCCTTCCAGAACAACAGGTCAAATCCGCCGTAATTATACAGGTTGTATTCTCCTGCAATCGTCCAGATTACGTTGTAAGCACCCAGCCGGTGAATAAGATACCGCCACCAACGTCTCATATTTTCCTCCCCGATGGTTTCCACAATATTTTCGCGGCTCCACCAGCCGTGCACCCAAATGGTCATTCCTTTGGAGTTGGCATATTCAATCATTTGATCCACTTTTTGCATCAGGTCTGTATCCAGCACGGTGTAGGTTTCATCCAGGATGGAAGCTTCACGTCCCCAGCCGTTACCGGCAACAAAGAGCTGGCCGACGGTGAATCCTTTTTCTGCCCGATCATCAACCAGGTTTTGGAAAGATGAGAAATGAATGGAGCGTTTTGTCCAGTTCCACCAGGTATCGCCAATCCAGAGAAATGGTGTTCCATCCGAATAAAAAAAATAGTTAGGGAATTCTTCCGATACCTGAACCAACCCGTGCCGGGTGGGAATTTCTAATTTACTTTCTTCATCCCATTCTGAAACATGAATGGTACCAGTTTTTCCTGATAATCCGGTATCCTCAGAAAAGGTTTTGTACTCCCAGGTTCCAGATGCCGGCGGGCTAAACCGAACCTTCCAGGTTTGTCCTTCATACCAGAATCCGGCTACATCGATTTCTTTTCCGGCTGCATTTCCTTCAGTTCCCCGAAAATGGACTGTCAACAAATCATTACCGGGATCACCCTCAATCAATTCATAGGGATTTTCGTACTCTCTTTCGGCCTGGAGTATAACCTCATAGACCTCCCAGGTCATTATTTCCGTTTTTGATTCGGTCAATAACAGGCTCAATCCGAGCAGAAAAATTTTCAACAGCATGTTTAGTTATGATTTTTTTAAAATTAGTCATGGTTAATCCAAAATGCTTTTTTAATGGAACCATATAAATAGCAAAACCCGCCTCCTCACTGAAACGGGTTTTGCCGGAAACATATGGATTCTTAAGATTCGCTGTTTGAATTTAAGCGAATTGTTTAAGGTTAATAACCCTCATTTTGAGAGATGTTTGAATTGGCATCCAGCTCACTCTGCGGAATTGGCAGGAAGAGATGCTTGGGCAGTGTGATATCAAACCCTTCTCTGACGGAGCTGAAATCGAAGTTGTTCAGATCGATTTTTCCGGCATAATGCCAGCGGCGGAGATCCCACCATCGATGGCCTTCTTCTCCGGCCAGCTCAATGTATCGCTCCTCCTGAATCCAGTCGAATACAACATCAGCATTGGTTTCATTCAAATCACGGTCGGCCGGTGCATCTGATGCAGGTGAAGCTGAGTTGCGGGCTCGTTCCCGAATTTGATTTACAAGCTCAATGGCACGAGTCAGATTCCCGGTTTCAAGGTGTGCTTCGGCTTTCAGCAAAAGTACATCTGCATAGCGGAGAATTCGTGGATTATTCATTGACCCGATATTTGAACTTGACCGCACTTCATCAAACACATATTTAATAACCTGGTTTCTTTCTGTGATAGGAAGTTCAGGATCTCCCACGGTCCAGTCAGCACGGGGATCACCCTCTTCATACGTGTTTAGCAGTTTTTGGGTGGGTATAATTGGTGCTCCTGCAAACCAGCTTCCGGGGTCATTTGAATAAAATCCCCAATATGCGGAGATGGATCCGATAGGTATATCAAAGTCATTCCCCAACCACACGTTATCAAATTCCGGTGGGTTATTGGCCTGATACTCAAACAACGATTCTTCATTGTTTAAAGAAAAGTTTGATGAAATATCCCTGTAATGATCCATTAACCGTACACCCTGAATATTATTAAAAGCCGTAATGGCTTCGCTGTAATCACTGTTATCTCCGGTAATGGTTGCCCTGAAAACCAATACTTTGCCCATAAGCCCATAGGCTGAATTAGCTGTAACACGCCCCATGTCTTCTTCCGGCCAGGACTGTGGCAGCAGTTCGGCCGCTAATCGCAGATCTTCAATGGCTTTATCAAGCAGTTCGGTTCCCCAGGGGTTATTCGGGTTAGAACTTGGCTGTTCGGCTTCTTCTGTTGAAGTAATTCTGCGGTCAACAAGCGGTGCAAAGGCACCAAAATGGTTCCAGAGCCGCTTCATTGCCCATGCTCTTAAAAAACGTACTTCACCTTCATGGTATCTTTTAAGGGCTTCGTCATCATACGCATCACCGTGTGTATCCAGTTTTGTAAGAATGGTATTGACCCGGTTTTTCATCACAAAGAATGTATTCCACATATAGCCCACTCTTCCGCTATTGGGGTCGAGCGGGGCAAATACTTCATAATCCAGTCCGGCTGCCGTTGTGAGTGCGTCGCCCGGCAGCAGCCATAGCGGATGATTGGGATTATTGTTATTAAACCAATATACATCCGACATTTTTGCGTATACGCCAAACACGGCTTCCTGAAAATCAGATTCACTCAGAAAAAAGGTCGCCTCCGTAAAGCCCATTGGCTGCTGGTCCAATACTGAATCGTCGCATCCCTGCCAGCTCAGCAGAATAAATGCTCCGAAAAGCGTTGCAAACAAAAGTTTATATTTAAATTTTAACATAATGTTGGTTTGTTTAGAGAGTGAAATGGTTTATTAAAGTATGGTCAGGTTAATGCCAAGGCTGATGGTTCTTGCCGGGGGCAGAAAATCATCTTCCGGATCCAGCCCAGACCATCCGGTTATGGTAAACAGGTTAGACCCGCTGAGAAACAGTCTCAGAGAAGTATTCCCCATTCCTATACGGTCTGCAAATTCCGGTGGAACGTTATACCCAAGCTGCATATTTCTAAGCCTCAGATAGTCGGCATCTTCAACCCAGCGGTCTGAAAAACGGTTGTTGTTCCCGGGATCATCGCGTACTGCACGAGGCATGCTGGTGGATGGATTGTCGGGTGTCCAGCGATCAAGTACTGAGGTTAACTGGTTCACACCATCACTTGCCATACCTTCTCCGGCTTGCCTTACTGAGTTAATTCTCTGAACACCGCCAACTCCCTGGAAAAACAAGCTGAGATCAAACCCTCTGTAGAAAAGGTCAATATTGAAACCATAATAATAATCCGGAATGGGGCTGCCAATTTTTGTTCGGTCATCGGCATCAATCACTCCGTCACCGTTCAGGTCTTTATAGTAGATATCCCCCGGTGATTTGATTGAACCAGGCTCTTCATAATTTGCCAGCCAGGCATCCACTTCGGCCTGATCCTGGAAAATTCCATCCACTTGATAGCCTCTGAAAAAGAATAGCGATTTTCCTTCCTCAACCCGTCCAGTGTCTCCTCCGAATGGAGTTCCTTCAAAAAGACTGAGTACTTTATTATTCACCGTGGTGAGATTGGCAGAGATATCATACTGAAGTCCCCTGAATGACTCCTGATAACCAATTTCTAATTCAAATCCGCGGTTTTGTACTTCGGCAATGTTGAATGTTGGGTTGTTCTGAATACCAAGCGATGGCGCGAGAGGCACAGTTTGCAGAATCCCGTCAGTATTGCGGTTATAAAATTCAGCTGTCAGTGACAGGCGGTCATTAAACAGAAGTGCTTCAATACCTACGTTTACCGTTGTGACTACTTCCCAGCTTAGATCTTCAACCGGAAAATCAGATAGCCTTACAGCCCGCCTTACAGTCCCTTCTGGTTGGCCGGGGCCTGCTCCAAAAGCAACTGTTGGCGAATCGTTTATACCCGATATATATGCAAACCGGGATGTTTCCTGGTTACCAAGCTGGCCCCAGCCGCCACGAATTCTCAGATCGCTGATAAAATCAATATTATCCATAAAGCTTTCGGAGCTGATTCGCCATGATCCCGAAACCGAAGGGAATGTACCCCAGCGATAGCCATCTGCAAACCGGGATGTTCCGTCCCGCCGAACCGTTAAATCCAGGTAATATCGATTGTCAAAATTATAACTGAACCTGCCAAGAATCCCCATCAGGGCATCATCCTGCACCCAGTTGAAAGACTCAGTATCTCCCGAATCGGCGGTTCTTGTGATGGACCACTGATCTGGATCGCGAATAGGTACGTATAATCCATTGGCATTGATTCCTCGCACTCCATACTCCTGGCGGGAAACATTACCAAGAATATCAATATTGTGGGCACCAAAATTTTCCCTGTAGTTTACACTAAACTCTCCGGTAATATTGGAATTGATGCCGTCACGTTCCAGATATTCACCGATGGAACCTTCAGCCAGTGTTGGCGGCGGACCGGCCGCGGTAACATTGAACCAGTGATCATCCATATCCGAAAACTGATACCGCAGCTGCCGTGTCCAGTCTACGTTTAATGTACCACGGAATGCAAGATTTCTGAGAGGTTCCACTTCGAGATATGCGCTTCCGATATTTCGGACCAGCTCATAAGCATTCAGGCTTAAATCCTGCCTTGCCAAACTGTTTGCCCTGCTTTGAGGGCCCCAGAGCCGAACTCCATCGAAATTTGTAGACGGAGCAAATCCACGGTCTGTTGCGTAAGTTTGCACATCATAATATTCTCCGGTTGGATCAAAAATTGGCTGCCACGGTGGTGCCAAATTGGCCTCATTCATGCTTACACCTCTTCTGTTATCCAGCGCTTCGGCATAAACAACTCGATAAGTTGCACCTGCGCGTACCATATCAGAAATATCGGACCGAATATTAGCTGAAAAAGAGTATCTCTCCAATTCATTGCCAACCATAGTACCTTCGGTGCGGGAGTAACCACCGGAAAAATAGTAGGTGAAATTTTCTGACCCACCTGAAACACGTGCACTGTAATCTTCCGTTACAGCATCCTGATTTCTCATTTCCCTGTGCCAGTTTACATCCGGCATGTTGCCCAGATAGTCGGGGCTTCCCTGGTCAAAAACCGAAGGTAAATTACCTGCCTGATCGGGATTATTAGCATAGGCTTCCTGATAAAATGCTGTATACTGATCGACATTGAGAACATTCATCCGCGAAACATTTTGAATACCTCTCTGTGCACTGATCTGAACCTGAGGTGAGCTGTCCCTTCCACTTTTAGTAGTAATCAAAATAACTCCATTGGCTCCCCTCACCCCGTAAATAGCAGCAGAGGTGGCATCCTTCAAAACTGAAATAGATTCAATGTCTCCGGGATTAATAAGAGACATAACATTCACAGTTCCACGCAAATCCTGATTTCCGGCAAAGCCACCTTCTACACCGGCACCGAACTCGGTGATCGGCACGCCGTCAATTACAATCAGCGGATCGGCCACACCAAATGTACTGATACCCCGAATTCTGATTTCCGGCCTTTGCAGCGGATTTCCACTTACACCCGATACATGTACTCCTGTAGTTCTGCCCTGCAGTGCCAACTCCGGCGAAATAGTTGAACCTCGCTCAAGCCTGTCGGAACTTACGGCTGAGATGGAACCGGTTATATCACCTCGTTGCCGCTCACCGTAACCAATGACCACAATATCATCGAGCATAGCAATTTCCTGTGCAAGCTCCACATTAATAACCGACCGGCCATCTATATCAACAACTTTTTGCTGATATCCCACAAAGCTGTATGTCAACTGCTGTGCATCATTGGGAACATTTCTTAATTCATATTCACCGTTCAGGTCAGTTGTTGCTCCAATTGTAGTTCCTGTAACCTGGATATTTACACCCGGCAGGGTTTCACCTGTTTCAGCATCGGTAACCACCCCGGTAATTTCCTGCTGTAAAACTATTGTTTCTTCTACCGGAGTTTTGGCAAGGATAACATAGGTTGCTTCATCAATTTGTTGATAAGTAAATCCAAGCATGTCCAATACCCTGGAAAGCTCGCGACCTGTTTCCTCCTCCATATTAATCTGATCTCTTGGCACATATTTATTGGCAAGAAGATATTTTTCGTACAAAAATGAAACCCTGTAGTTTTGTTCTACACTCGCCAGTAGATCAGTAAGAGGAATTACCGTGTTTCCCTTCTGAAAATCATTTTGGTATATGCTACTTAGTAAGATGGAATAATCCTGATCACTGTCCTGGGCCTTTAGAGATACTCCTGCCCAACTATTAATGCAGACTATCACAAACACAATAAGTGCTGAAGTTATATATCGTATCGTTTTATACATTGTTGGTCCTGTTTTTGTTGGTTGATTCATGTTTTGGTATATCACAAAAAGTTTCAGTAAAAAATTTTAGCTTAATCATCTAAACCTATGTAAAGCACTTGATCCTGTTGCCAAACGGATGTTTTCAAAATTGCAGAAAGCGCTTCTTTTAAAACATTTATATCGGAAATGCCAACCGAACCGGTAATTCTTCTTTCCTTATACTTTTGATTTATAATTACTTCGATGCCAAATGTATCTTTGATCCGGACGGCTATTTCAGAGACAGGTGTATCATCAAACACCCAAATGTCTTCATTCCAGGAAGTATACACCCGGGGATTTACCTGGCTTATGGTGATCTTTTTATAACCTGCTGAGAACATGGCCTTATCACCGGGCTTTAGAATGACTCTTCTTTTATCATCTAAGGCAGCACCGGTACTTTCGGCAGGCAGCTCTACCAAAATCTCACCTTCTTCAAGTACTGCGCGGCTCTCTCCCTCAAAGGTTTTTACTGCAAATCGCGTACCAAGCACACTCACAGAGCCATCGGTGGTATAAACTGTGAACGTTCTTTCGTTCATACCACTATGATTTGTAATATCAAAGTAGGCTTCACCCTCAAGCCATACCTCTTTTGTATCAAATTTGCCATCCTTGTCAGTTGAAAACCTTATATATGAATTGGCATTGAGTACTATTCTGGAGTTATCACTCAGTCGAAATGTTACTTTTTCTCCAAAACCGGTTCTGTACTCCTGGCTGTAAGTAATATCCGCAGTTGCTGCGTCATTAAGATGCTGATTGCTCCAGTACTGATAAAAAACAAACGAGCTCAGGCAAACTCCAACTATAAGGATTGCCACAGCTAAAAATCTCTTTCTAATTAAAAAATGGCGCCTGCTGCTTTTCAACTGAAGAACCTTGCTTTGATACACTACTTTATCCAGCGCTGTTTCGAGCTTTGCTAACTCAATTTGGATATTTGGCATATCTCTCTCTTCCTGTCTGCAGGCAGCCAATACCGCTTCGGCTTCTTCTACTATGTGTTTTCTCCCGAAATCTTTTTGCAGCCAGGCATCCCAATACCTTCTTTCTTCGGCATCAGACTCCCGCCTTATCCATCGCACAAACGATGCATTTACAAGAAAATCTTCTAATAATTCCTTTGCCATTTTATAATTCTTTAGTTGTGGAGCCAGACGCTCCGGTTGCGAATATTTCTTAATGATGTTTCCGCAATCTTCATTACCATAGAGTAGGGTCGCATCGATTTGTCCCGGATTTTTTTTAGCCGGGTAGCAAAAAACTGATTATGTATGGGAAGAAAATCTTGAGACGGGATGAAGTTGATAAATTTTGAGGCTCAATTGATATTGATTTTTATGTTATCAAATAAAGCTACCCATTCCCTCATTTTTTTAATCGCTTCATAGATGATATTCCTGGCACTTTTCTCCGATAATCCCAGAAAATCAGCTATTTCTCCATTATCCAGGCCAAATTCCATGCGCAACCAAAGTACCTCACTTTGGCGGGCAGTTAGTGTTTTCAGGGCTTTTTTGTATAGTATTTCTCTCTCCTGTTCACTTTCGAGCTGTATAAACTGTCGCTCTATCCCGGACTCAATCTGCACAAAGCTCTCAATATATTCGAAGTTTCTTTCCTGGCGAAGATTTGCTTTTTTTCTCTCTTTGAGAAGAACTCTTTTAAGTGAAACAAGAATGTAATATTCTACTGAATTGGCTTCGGCAAGCTGTGTTCTGTTGCACCACAATTCCAAAAACAGCTCCTGTATGCCATCCTTAATGGCTTCTTCATTACTCACAAGGCTCATGCCATACCGAAATAATCGTGGATAAAACCTGGAGAAAAGTTCGGAAAATGCACCCCGATCCCCTTTTTTAAATAACTTCCACAACTCTATATTTGAGTATTTATTCCATTCCATCGGGTGCTGTGAAATATGCGTGCATATTAACAACTCTGGTTAAAGATGTACTACATAGAGATCAGTGCCTGATAAATCCCGTGATCAACGTTAATCCAACCATTCGATAGTTGAAATTTAATACGAAGCTTATTAAATCGTCAGCTATGATATATATACAAATGATCGTCAGTTCATTAATAGAGTAATTGCAATTATTAATCTACTATCTTTATTTAATTTTTTTTCAAAACCTTCATAAATCTATTGCTACAGAGATTGTGGAAATAAAATTCTACTGTTTTTTGTTATACTACATTTCATAGAGAATTCTGATGATATTATGTTTCTGTGATGTGGAGTTTTAAATTTTTTGAAATTTATAAATTTAGTTTTCTTGCTGGGATACAGTGACTGTGATTCATGCTAATGCTTTTTGCTTCGCGGTTCTACACATCGTTCCGAATCATCCCGAGGGGCACTATGGTGTGGGCACAAGTTTGATCCAGAAAAAGGCTCATCTTTTGAACCCCGACAAAAATATCAGGACAGGCGCGTAGCGATATCCATTGAGAAAGCCATCCCTGCTGTGCCTGGTCCCCAACACATTTGTTCATGGAACAGGCAGGATCACATAAAAACGGACAGAGATTGGACGGGACTGTCGGTTCTTCGGTCTATCACAAATAATGTAGACTCAATTTTTTTCGCAAACTGATATGATATCAGCCTGTATGAAGAATAAATACTTATGTAACCTGCCGATGATCTTTAATTTTTTATGCCTGATTTACCGTTATATTTTCGGTTTACCATCCTCTTATATCTATAGAATCATGACCATTCAATTTATTACCCATACCGTTGACTCTCAAAATGTGAAACTACTGTTTGATATCAACCATGTTCAAATGATGAATGATGATGTGATTGCATGTATCAAGGATTGTGGAACAGACCTGATTGGCCATGTTCACACGACAGGCCTCAGGGAAGCGGTTGAACTATGTGATGTTTAATTAGCAGAAGTTTTATTTATTTAGCCAAATCAATGATGTGAACGCAAACAGAACTAATTCATGGCAAGACCCAGCAACCAAATAAATATCCGGTTACTCAATAAAGTATGTTTACTTTACTATAATCTTGAGTTAACTCAACAGGAAATAGCAAACCGATTGAACCTCTCAAGACCGAAAGTTTCCAGGCTTTTAAAACAGGCCCGCGAACATGGAGTGGTTAAAATTTCGGTGGAAATCACCAATGGCAATTATGTTGATCAGGAAATTGAACTCGAAAAAAAATTCGGGCTGAAAGAAGTCATCATTGTTGAGTCGATGATGGAATACAGTTCATCTTCCGTTGCTTTAAAACTTCAACTGGGAAAAGCCGGAGCAAATTATCTGCAAAGAACTATTACAGACAATACAGTGGTGGGTGTTACATGGGGTACTACTTTGTCTGCTATGGTTGAAAGTATGATGCCTGTTCCTACTCAGGGAGTTCGTATTGTGCAGTTACTTGGGGGAGTAGGGCCGCCCGAAGCAAAAGAACATGCTATTGATCTCACAAGAAGAATTGCACAACTGCTCGATGGCCGCCCAATATTGTTGCAAGCACCGGGAATAGTGAACAGCCCTCAGGCACGCCAGGTATTACTTGCTGATAGAAGGGTAGGTGAGGCTTTGGAGCTATTCCCAAAAATTGATATCGCTTTTGCAGGTATTGGCGCAATAAGCACTAATCCTGTTCTACAAAAAGATAATCCAGAACTATTTGTCAAAGTTAAAAAAGAAATTCTTGAATCGAACGCGATTGGTGATATCAGCCTTAATTTTTTCGATAGCGATGGAAATCCGGTGAACACTGTATTCAAAGATTTATTTATTGGAATATCTCTCGAAGAAATGAAAAAAGTAAAAACCGTAGTTGGAATTGCCGGAGGTGATGAAAAATTTGAAGCTATTCTTGGGGCCCTTCAGGGAAAACACATCAATGTGCTAATTACAGATCATAAAACCGCAATCAAGCTGATTAGTCAATAATTTTTCCTGCTTAAATAAAAATAGATTTAAAAGTGTGCATCAAATGCCCCTTTTTTTATTGCTCAATTATTTCTTTGATAATGGAAAGCGGTGTAAGGCTTACAGGCCCCAATAAGCCCGATTCCATCGGCTGCCAGCCTGATGCATCAAATGGACGATAGTTAATATCCACCATATTAATGTCATAAAATTTTTGCCATCGTATTCCGCGGCGGTCCATGTCGATAATTCTGTTGATCATCAGGTTGGTTACATAAATTTCAAACTCATTTTCACCGGGTACCAGGTAATTTCCCGGAATAACCAGTTCGAATGGATGCGACCACACGGATCCGGCCGGCCTTCCATTAATACGAACCCTGGCACTTTCGCCCACATGCCCAAGGCTGAGTTTCCAGTATTGGGCCGGGCTGTACGGTAATTCAAATGTCAGGTTGTACCGTGCTGTACCGGCAAACCGTTCAGCATCACGGCTGAAGTTGGTCCACGATACAAGCCTTTCGGTTGTAAACGGAGAGGGCAGTACCGGGCCGCCTTTTACAAATTCAATTCGCCAATGGCCATTTAATTCGTATCGCTGACCTGTGGATTGGTGATATGTCCAGATAGGCAATTCCGGTGCGCCTTCCGTATATGTTTTTA
>RECI01000005.1 GCA_007694095.1 Balneolaceae bacterium
GATGGTTTTATCCATGAGGATGAAGCATTTACACTAGAAGCTTTGAGTTTGGCTAAAAGAGCCACATCAATCAGTGAACCATTATTAAAAAAAAGGTTCAGGAAAGGCTCCATCATGTCAACTCCTAATAGTGAAAAAAACATTGAGGGTTATGCCAAAGCAGTTAAAAGGCTTATTGGTTTCCTTGAAAAAGATACAGTAGACAAGAAAACTGAGTATATTATTCGTAAAAAAATCAGGCAGCTTACGAGCCGGTGTATTACCTTGATATATATCGTAAATGAATCAGATAAGGGTAATCGAAAATTGAAATATTTTTTAAAAAATAAGTATATAGTTAAAGCAGGTTGGGATCTGTATTTAAAATCGAAATTGTATGGGCCGTATCAGGCATTGAAAAATCGCTTCCCTTATTTTTTTTATGACGTTACCGATAAATGAGCAATAATAATCATTTACCTGCAATTATTATCCCTGCCTACCAAAGGCCATATGCACTGCGTTTACTTTTAGATTCTCTCAATGCAGCACATTACCCATCTTCTGAAATTCCACTCATTATATCACTTGAAAAAGATTCAACTAAAGAAGTGATTGAGTTAGCGGAGAATTTTGCTTTTAAAAGCGGGACGAAAACCGTGATCAAATCAGAAAAAAAATTGGGTTTGAAAAATCACATTTTGTCGTGTGGTGATTATTCAAGCGAATTTGACAGTGTTATAGTTCTGGAAGATGACTTGATGGTTGCTCCCGGGTTTTATCAATTTGCAAAAAGTGCTTTAAATTTTTATCAAAATAATGAAAATATTGCAGGTATTTCATTGTATAGCCAGCGTTTTAATGAAACTGCCCTACTTCCATTTGAACCTCAGCCATCGTCTTGGCCGGTCTATTTTTTGCAATTGGCAAGTTCGTGGGGGGAAGCATGGACTTCTGGACAATGGAGTGATTTTAAATCCTGGTTAAGCAATTATGAAAAATCAGGAAATCAGAAGTTGGCATTTATGCCAGAAAATATGCAGAAATGGCCTGCTAATTCCTGGAAAAAAGTATTCAATCAGTATTTGATTGAACGTGGCAAATTATTTGTCTATCCATATCAAAGTTATATAACAAATAACTCCGGATTTGGCGGTACAAATATTAAAAAATCTGCAGGGAATTTGCTACAGGTTCCGATTAGTTCACATTACGGGAGTGGGGGCGCTAATTTCAGCTTTCCGGATTTTGGAAAAGATTCAGTTTTCTATGATGCATTTATGGAATATAAATTGCCTTCCGATCAAACACTTTCGAATATTTTGACAAAGGATATTGAACTGGATCTGTATGGTCAAAAAACAAATGCTGTATTGAAAACCAAAAAGTTTTTCATATCACCGAAAACCGGGCCAACTCCGTTACTATCATTTCCTTTGAGAATGAAACCTATCGAACTGAATATTCAGTTGAATGTGCATTTCAATGAGACAGCTTTTTTCCATTTATACCGTAGTGAACATATTGACAAATTGTGCCCGTTAACTAATTACCAGTACTATCAGCTCGCAGAGCATTTGTCGTATTTGCCATTCAGAACAAAAAAATTTATAAAGGGCTATGCTGTAGCGATTTTTGAGAAAATTAAATCACGTTTTATGTTCTAAACTTTATTTAAATTAATTGGCTAAGAGAAGTATAAATTACTATTATTGCTCGGATACAAATCTCGCTTTCGGTATCATTCATCTTAGATTTACAAATAAATGTCATTCAGGGTTCACTCGTATATATTATAGCAGTGTTGATTCGTGTTTTAATGCTACCACTAAAGATTATTATTCTGCTTCTTTTCTTTTCGTTTACACTGTTTCAGCCGGTGGTAAGCCAATCCAGTTTTCCATCGGGTGATAAAGATGAGTATTATGGCAGGTTACTTCAGATATCAGGTGTATCCGATGTCAACACCACGTTCCAGTTACGTCCAAATGATCAAGGGATATTTGTTGAAAATCTACATCCATGGCAGGCAATTTTTCCAAATCAAAAAACCCCTTTTTATTCGCCTGCACGTTATCTTGATATCGATTTCTATCAGCCGCATTTATTTCAATCATACAATACTGCATTACCGCGTGGTTCAAATGATGGGGCTATCTGGCAGGGCAGGGGTTATAATACTGCATTTTCAACAGGTTTGGGAATTTCAGCCGGGCCTTTACAGATCCGTTTCAGGCCTGTTGTTGGTTATAGCCAAAACAGAAGTTTTAACCTTGGACCGTATTCGCCGCCGTTAATCAGAGTTGAAGATGGACGCGTAACGGCAAGTGAATTTGCATACAGGGATTTCAGGGGGGCAATAGACTATGTTCAGCGTTTTGGTGATGATGCTTACAGTTGGTTTGATTTTGGAGACAGTTCTGTTGAGCTTCGGTATGCGGGCATCAGGGCTGCATTTTCAAATGAAAGAATCTGGACAGGTCCGTCCTTACAAACCTCATTACAATTCGGGTATAGCGCACCGGGCTTCAGGCATTTATATTTAGGCACATACAAACCTCTGAATACCATTGCAGGCTCTTTTGAATTTGCCTATATCTTCGGCGGAATGAGAAAATCAGATTATTTTGATGGCAGAAGCAC
>RECI01000191.1 GCA_007694095.1 Balneolaceae bacterium
AGCGGTGCTTTTCCGCCACCTGGCAGAGTTGAACGGTTTTTATTAGTATTGAAAGCGAAAAGCTTGAGCGACAGCATACGCCTTTTCACTTTTCACTTTTCACTTTTGCCTTTAACTTCCATCAAACTCGAGAAGGTGCCAACTAATTAAACCTATCTTCCGGTAAGAATCTCCCTTAATTTCATTCTTGCTCCGTAAAGGCGGGATTTTACTGTTTTTTCATCGATTTCAAGAATATCTGCGATTTCGCGGTAGCTGAGTTCTTCAAAATGCCGGAGGTGTATCACGATCTTTTGATCTGTTGTCAGCAATTCTATTGAATCATACAATTTTCGATGATCTTCTTTCTCTTCCAGTTTACTATGCGGAGTTTCTGTTTGCTTTTGATTTGAAGACAGCAGCTCCATTTTTTTTGAACTGCGATTATGGTTTAAAGATTCATTAATTATAATTCTGTATAACCAGCTGTAAAAACGATAATTGACATTATACGTATGCAATTTCTCCCATGATTTGATAAACCCTATTTGAGTAACATCTTTTGCAATGTCTGAATCCTGCACAATACTCAGCGCGGTACGGTACATCGCCAGCTGGTATCGCATCACCAATTGGTCAAAAGCACTATTGTCCCCGTTTATAGATCTAGCGACAAGTTCCTGGTCACTTAATTCAGTCATAAAAATCAGTTATCTCGTAATATTCTAAAGGAGATCGTAGTTATATGGTTGATGAGTAAGATAGATATGTACTTAAAAAAAATTTAGCTAAAACGTATTTATGTTATTAAGAATCGATAATTTCAAAAACCTGCTCCAGGCGGGTATATTTGAAAATGTCGCGCACGTGGCTGTTTATATTTGTTAACCGCAGCTTACACCCTTTCTCATGCAACCGTTTATAGGTATTCACAAGAACACTCAATCCCATGCTGGAAATATAGTTGAGGTCTGTCATGTCGATCGTTACAGTATTGGTTGCTTCAGATAATTCCTGAGTTGCTTTTTCAGCCTGGCTTGCGTCAAAACGGCCAGAGAATTTCCATTCATTTTCGTCGATTTTTTCAATTGTTAGCATATGTTTACCTCAAATATATTTTACCATCGTGATTTTAGAAATCCCGCGTTGATGTTCAAAACTGATTTCATCCATCAATTGTTTAATTAGGTGTATCCCCAATCCACCGGATTTTTTTTTCTCAACATAATCTTCCAAATCCAGGTCATCGGTTTTTGTAATATCAAACGGATTTTCTTCGTGGTCAATTAAGCAAATAATTATTTTATTTTCACCTTTTTTATCCACAGAAATCTCAATTTTGTTATCCATTGATGAATTATGTCTCACCATATTCATAAACACCTCTTCAACACACAAATCAATCTCCATTTTTTGACGGTCGGAGCATCCGTACTCATTTTCTTTTTGTTGTAAAAATTGAAAAACGTTCTCCAACTCATCGGTTTTTCTGCTGAAATTCATTTTGGAATTCATAGTCATGAATATAATCGTTCAACTTTTATATGTATCATCATTTTAAAACACCAGCCATAATAAATAATAAAATGCCATTTTAGAATAAAATTTATTATTGTTCTGCTAAAAGTAAACTAAATATAGTTAACCTATCCACGGATTTTATGAACTTTATCTAAATAGAAGCCGATAAATATAACCTGAAACAACGAATTAACTGCAATTATAAATAAATCCAATAACTATGAAATTCAATATATCAGAACGCTACAATTGTGTAGTCATTGAACTTAAAGGCAAAATCATGGGCGGCCCGGATGCCGATTATTTTAAAGCTGAACTTCAAAAATTGATCGATGCCGGTAAAACCAAATTAATTATTGATCTTCAGGATGTTAAGTTCATGAATTCATCCGGCCTTGGAATATTAATCGGAGGACTAACAACCATGAGGAAAATCGGCGGGGATATTAAACTTGCAAATGCCGATAAACGGATCTCAAGCCTCCTGATGGTGTCACAACTAAATACCGTTTTTGATCATCACCTGAGCCTCGATTCAGCTATTAAAGCCTACGATGATGAGTAATTACAATCACCTGTATTTTTAAAGCAGGGTATCAGTACGTTCCGGCTGAGGTTTCAGGTATTCATACTACATTACAAGTGAAAAAACCATATTCAAATACCAAACCCTCAAAAAGAACCGGGAGAATTTTGCCGGTATAAGAGTGCATATCCCACAAAGCATGGGGCAGTCTATGATTGGAAAGACTATCTCTCATTATAAAATACTCGATAAGATTGGCGAAGGCGGGATGGGTGTGGTGTATAAAGCCCGTGACACCAGGCTCGACCGGGATGTAGCATTAAAATTCCTCTCTTCTCATTTAACAGCCAACGAGCAAGCCAGGAACAGATTTGTTCGCGAAGCAAGGGCAGCCTCATCGTTAGATCATCCTAATATATCAGTAATCCATGAAATTGGTGAAACCAGCGATGGGCACTCTTTTATCTGCATGGGTTATTATGATGGAAAATCACTCAAAGAGTTACTAGAACATGATCCGCCCGACATTGAAACTTCTGTTGCGATTATTATACAGATCGCAAAAGGATTACAGCGTGCCCACGAAGCAGGCATTGTGCACCGGGATATTAAACCGGCAAATATTATCCTCACTGATCAGGGCGAGGTAAAGATTGTCGATTTTGGACTGGCTAAACTTGTGAATGAAACCGGAGTTACAGAAACCGGATCACGTGGCGGAACTCTGGCATACATGTCGCCGGAACAGCTCCAGGGAGAAAAAGTTGATCACCGAACTGATCTTTATTCACTGGGTATTCTGATGTATGAAATGTTTTGCGGCAAGCGTCCCTATCATGAGGAACATTACGCTGCTCTTATGTATTCCATTGTAAATACGGATCCCCCACCCCCTTCAGTTATCAATCCGACAGTACCCAAAGATATCGATGAGCTGATTCTCAAACTGATTCACAAGAACCCCGACAAAAGGGTGCAGAAGGCCGGTGATGTTATACAAATCCTGGATTATACTTTGAACAAAAAAACAAATTCAGAGGAAAAAGAAACATCGGGTACCAGCAATTTTTTTACGCGCCAAACCTTAGTCATTTCCGCCATCATAGCTTTACTCGCCGTAACGGTACTGTCTCTGCCATATACAGGTGGCCCATTGTTACATTACTTCAACTTGAATCAAACTCCTGAAGACATTCACCTTGTAGTGCTTCCGTTTACCAATATCGGGGATGATCCGGATAATCAGGCATTCGCCGACGGATTGATGGAAACCCTCACCAGTTCCCTCACCTTGATTCAGCCTGCAGATGTTTCATACTGGGTTGTATCAGCAAGTGAAGTACGCCGGCAAAATGTAACAAGTGCCGCTGAGGCTCTCAGAGAATTCAATGCCACGATAGCTGTATACGGAAGTATACAGCGGCTGGCAAACCAAGTCAGGCTTACAATAAACCTGGTGAATACAAGAACATCACATCAGATAAAATCGGATATGATAACCGTGCCGCTGGAATCTCTTCCCCGCCTTCTGGATGAAGCGATCCTGAAACTTGCGCAAATGCTCGATATTGAAATCGGATCAGAAACAGGAATCTATTATCTGGCAAGTGGAACTTCCAATCCTGATTCGTATGAACATTATGTTGAAGGCAGGGGATTCCTGCAGCATTACCAAAATATAGACAATATTTACCGGGCAATTGAACTGTTTGAAAGGTCGGTTGAACAAGACTCGGGTTTTGCCCTGGCCTATGCGGGTTTGGGTGAAGCTTACTGGAGGCTGTTTGATGATACAAGAAATACAGAATGGGTAAATTTGGCACAACAATATGCAAACAAAGCATTGGAATTAGACAATTTTCATCCATCTGTACTGGTTACTGCGGGAATGATACAACTTGGACGAGGAAATGTAACAAACGCCATTACCTATTATCAAAAAGCTGTTGAGTTAAATCCGGCAAATGCGGATGCTTATAGAGGACTAGCTGCGGCGTATGAACAAATGGGGCTTCTGAATGAAGCAGAAGATATCCTGAAAAGAGCTATCCGGCTTCAACCCACGTATTGGGTAGGGTACAATCAGCTTGGCGATTTTTATGTAAAACAGGGAAGATATACTGATGCCATTTTACAATTCGAAAAAGTTATCGAACTAATTCCAAACAGTAATTACGGGTACATGAACCTGGGGATTGTATATTACTATCTTGAAGAATTTGACAAAACCATCGAACTTTTCCATAATGCGGCAGAGATAATGCCTGGGCCAATTTTATATTCAAACCTGGGTACATTTTACTACTATCTTGAGGCTGACTATGAAAAAGCTGCTGAAATGTATGAGAAATCCCTGTCTATCAACGACCAATATCACCAGATTTGGGGACATCTTGCCTCAGCATTGTTATGGGCCGAAGAAGACAGTTCCAGGGTGGCTGGTTATTATGAAAAGGCCCTTGAAATGGCTATGGAAGAACTTAAAATTAATCCCCGTGATGCTGATTTATTAGTCAGTATAGCCGGTTACCAGGCTTCATTAGGTGATCATCATAATTCCCTTAACTATCTAGGGCGTGCCATTGAAATTGCGCCTGAAAATACCGTCATTAAAGGGAATGCCGGAATTGTATACGAACAACTGGGAGAACGAAATCAGGCTTTATCCCTGATAATAGAGGCCTTAAAACAAGGGTATTCATTAGCCGAAATTGAAAACGATCCGCATCTCAGGGATTTCCGTAATGATCCCCGGTTTATTCAATACCTGCAAAGTGTACAATAAGATTTATAATAATGGATGTGGCGCACAACAAAACCAAAAACTAAAATCGCGGTGTACTATAATGAAACTATCACATAGGATAGAATTAAAACTGGAGAAACAATTCAGAAAAGATAATCACGGCAGAGATCATCATTTTTATTTCGCTGATGATATAGTTATCAATGAAGATATGATTGCAGAAGGTGTAGAGATCACATGGACTACTGAAGATCAAACTGAATTTGAAATCTGGTTTCCACGTGAAAGAAACCCGCTCTCGATCTTCTTTTTATGCAAATGGTTTACTCTCAAATCACGAAATCACAAAATAACTAAGACCATTGATCGGAATATTGGCTGTAAACATGAAGTAGATTATTATTTTTACAGCATATATAATAAATCGACTCAAACATTGGCTCATGGCCATTCGTCACCAAAAATGATCATCAAAAAATAAAAGGAACTGTTATCATGCAGTAAAAATGAGCCGGGATATTTCTAATGCGCCTCCAGCCAGTTATCAGCAATTCCCATATCCACTTCCAGAGGTACAGCAAGGCTTGCAGCGCTTTTCATAAGTTCTTTAATTTTTCCGGGTACCTGATCAATCTCTGATTCTTTGATCTCGAAAATCAGTTCGTCGTGCACCTGAAGCAGCATTCGGGAGCTGAGTTTTGCTTGTTCCAGGTAATTGTGTATCTGGATCATTGCCATTTTAATGATATCGGCAGCTGTTCCCTGGATCGGCATGTTGATAGCCGTTCTCTCGGCAAAACCACGCACATTCCAATTACGTGAGTTGATATCAGGAATATAGCGTCTTCGGCCCATCAGCGTTGTAACGTACCCGTTATCCCGCGCAAATTTGATTGTTTCATCAATATATTTTTGAATCCCGGGAAAACGCCCAAAATATTGGTCAATCATCTCTTTTCCTTCCGCATTGCTGATTCCCAGCCTCGACGCCAGACCATAGGCACTCACACCATACGGTATGCCGAAATTTACCTCTTTCGCCTTACGGCGGTGATCAGGGGTCACCTCATCGAGCGAGTTGAGGCCAAAAATCTCTTTTGCCGTCCTCGCGTGTATATCTTCACCTTCTTTAAAAGCACGGATCATATTCTCATCACCCGATATTGATGCAATGACACGCAGTTCCACCTGTGAATAATCCGCAGCCATTAACCTGAACCCCTTCTCGGCAACAAACGCCTTACGGATTTCACGCCCTCTTTGGGTTCGTATCGGGATATTCTGAAGATTCGGGTTCGAACTCGACAGCCTGCCGGTCGCAGCAACGGTTTGGTTAAAATCGGTATGGATCCGGCCGGTTTTCGGATGAACCAGTTTTGGAAGGGCATCTACATATGTTGACAGCAATTTGCTCAGGCTTCGATAATCGAGCACCAGCGATGGTACCTCATGTGCCACTGCAAGTTTCGACAATACATCTTCTGAAGTGGAATACTGGCCGGTTTTAGTTTTTTTCCCGGAAGGAAGTTTTAATTTTTCAAATAAAACCGTGCCAAGTTGTTGCGGTGAATTGAGATTGAACTCCTCTCCCGTTTTTTCAAAGATCGTTTTTTCAAGATCCTGAAGATCGTTTGTCAGTTCTTCAGAGAACGTTTTGAGCATCTCCATATCAATATACACACCGGCCCTTTCCATCGCAGCCAGCACCCTGATCAGAGGGAATTCCAGCGTTTCTGCAATTTCCCGGAGTTCATCTTTTTGAAGCTGCTCGGATAACACCTCATAGAGCCTATAGGTGACATCGGCATCCTCGCAGGCGTAATCTTTAATTGAATCATAAGGCAGTTCGGTCATGGGAGTCTGATTTTTCCCCTTCCCGATGATATCTTCAATTGGAACCGGCTCGTAGTTCAGGTATTTTTTTGCCAGTATATCCATCTTCAGGCGTTGCGAGCTGTCGATTAAATACCCGGCAACCATCGTATCAAATACCGGCCCATTAACAGTAAAACCGGCACTTTCCAGTATAAGCTTGTCGAACTTATAATTGTGGGCAATTTTCAGTGACTTTTCATTTTCAAACAGTGGTTTTAAAAGCTCCCGTACTTCATCCTGGCTTAACGCCCCTTCAACGTTTACCGGGATATAAAATGCCGATTCCGGCTTGGCGCTGACAGAAATACCGGCCATGGTTGCAGACAGGGAATCCGTTCCGTCTGTTTCGGTATCAAAACAGATAGCAACAGTATTTTTTAACTGGTTTACGGCATCTCTTATCTCATCGGCTGCAACCGCAAGCTTGTATGAAACCGCATCAGGATTAAGGCTTTTAACTTTATCTTTTTCGGGTTCACTATCACCAAAAAGCTGACCTTGCCCGCCAGGTTCTTCATTCAAATATTTTCTTGTTAATGTCCTGAACTCCATCCTTTTAAAGAAAAGACCCAGATCTTTTTTATTTGATCCTTTCCACTCAAAAGTGCGCCAGTCGGCTACGTCGGGCACATCTATTTTGATTGTTACCATGGTTTTTGCCTGCAGTGCCTGTCCGGAATGTTCTGTAAGTCCCACACGGTTTCTTTTTGACTTCATTTGGGGCGCTGCTTCAATAGCTTTTTCGAGTGAGCCATATTCGTTGATCAGGTCAGGAGCCCCCTTTTTCCCGATCCCCGGCACACCGGGAATATTATCTGATGTATCCCCGATGATTGCAAGCACATCAATCACCTGCTCGGGATAGACCCCAAAATACTCCTTCACTCCTTCACGGTCGATAAGGATAAACCCGCCGTTTCGATTATCGGGTTTCACCATAGTGATATGGTGATCCACAAGCTGCATAAAATCTTTATCAGGTGTCACAAGAAACACATCCACATCTTCGGCCCGGGCATTATATGCAATCGTTCCAATGATATCATCAGCCTCGTAACCGTCCTGTTCAATATTGGTGATGCCAAACTTTTCGAGCATCTCCTTGATGAGCGGTATACCCACTTTCAGTTCTTCGGGTTGCGGAGGCCTGTTCGCCTTGTATTCTTCATCAATTTCATGTCTGAATGTTGGAGCATGTGTATCCCATGCCACGGCGATATGTGTCGGCTCTTCTTCTTCAAGCAGCTTCACCAGCGTATTCGCAAAACCAAGAATTGGGCCGGTAGATATTCCCTCAGAGCTTTTAAGCCTGCTTTTGATAAAGGCAAAATGTGCACGATAGGCCAGCGCCATGCCGTCGAGGAGGTAGAGTTTTTTCTTTTTCATAATTAATTCTTAGTGAATCTTTTGTCGTGTGTCTTGAGGACAGCAACCTCCAGGCGTGTGTTAGCTCCCTGAAGCGTTGCAGAATGTAGCACCAAGCGCTGTAAGGACCACCACTCCATTACTGACTCTCTCAGGTTCTCATGACTCATGATTCAAATCTATTTGATTAAATCTTTTAATTTTTTTATTTCTTCCGCCCAGCGATCGGGGTTTGGTGTTTCCAGGATCAGAGGAATTCCGTTGAAACGGGCATCTTTCATGATCAGTTCGAAAGGTTTCCAGCCAATCAATCCGTCACCAAGGCTTTCGTGGCGGTCCACCCTCGACCCAAGTGTTTTTTTGGAATCGTTCAGGTGCATCGCCATCAGCTTGTCGAAGCCCACTATTTCGTTGAACTGATCAAATGTTTCTGTAAATCCTTCTTCGGTAGATAGATCGTATCCGGCAGCAAAGGTATGTGCAGTATCAATACAAACCCCCACCCTGTCCTTCTGCTCAACCTGCTCCATGATTTCAGCAAGATGCTCAAACCGGTATCCCATGTTCGTGCCCTGGCCTGCCGTATTTTCAATAACTGCCTTTACAAACGAGGTTTTTTCCAGTGACCAATTGATGGAATCAGCAATTATCTTCAGGCATTCGGTTTCACTTATTTTGTTCAGGTGGCTTCCGGGATGAAAATTGAGCAGCCCGATTCCAAGCTGTTCACATCTCTGAAGCTCATCCAGGAATGCGTTTCGTGACTTTTGCAGGTTGGCTTTTTCCGGGTGACCAAGGTTAATGAGATAACTGTCGTGAGGTATAATGGAATCTGCCGTGTAACCGTACTCCTCACATCTTTTTTTGAATTCCAGGATGTTTTCTTCCGACAGTGGTTTGGCATGCCATTGCTTCTGGTTTTTTGTGAATAATGCAAAACCGGTTGCGCCAATATCATGTGCATTTTGAGGAGCATTTTCAACACCTCCTGCCGCACTTACGTGTGCTCCAATGTACTTCATCAATAATTTATTTCATTTAAAATTTTTCATCAAAATACAAAACCTGCGGAAGCGGTGACGAATTTCTTTTGAATCCGCTGTAATTTTTAATATTTAGAATGATATGGGTTTGTGTAACTGTGGAATCGTGTAATTGTTGAACTGTTTTTTCCCATTGCACATTTCCTATACAGTTCTACACTTGCGGAATTCTCAACAGTTCCGCAGTTTCACAAATCATCACTACCATGTACAGGATTAAATTCACACTATTCTTAGCTACAATATTTTCCACTACCGGAATTTTTATCACCTGCAGCTCATCCATTCCGGTAAACACTGATAATGATCCTAACCCGGTTGAAGCCGCCGATCAGGATAATTTCCGTGATGCTTTTGAAATAAACCGGACCCTTGGAAAAGGCGTCAACCTCGGGAATGCCCTCGAAGCACCGTCTGAAGGGGATTGGGGAATGGTTATAGAGGAGCATTTTATCGACCTGATTCAAAAGGCCGGTTTTCAGTCAGTTCGAATTCCGGTAAGATGGAATGCCCATGCCGGTAACAGTCAACCGTATACTATCAATGTTGCTTTTTTTGATCGTGTTGACGAAATCATTCAATGGTCACTTGACCGGGGCCTTGCAGTGATGCTCAACATCCATCACTACAATGAACTGATGCAACAGCCGCAGCAGCATCGTGAACGTTTTTTAAAAATTTGGGATCAGATTGCCACGCATTATAAAGATTACCCGGAACAACTGGTTTTTGAGATCCTGAATGAACCTCATGATAATCTTACCCATATTTTATGGAATACCTATCTGAAAGAGGCTATAAATGTAGTTCGCCAAACTAACACGCGAAGGGTTATAGCCATTGGAACGGCAAACTGGGGAGGTTTTGGAACACTTCAGCAGCTCGAACTTCCAATGCATGACCGGCAGCTGATTGCAACCGTTCACTATTATAACCCGTTCCAATTTACACACCAGGGAGCAAGCTGGGCTGGGCCTGATACAGATAATTGGCTTGGAACAACCTGGGATGGAACACCCGAAGAATTTAACGAGGTAAATCGTGACTTTGATAGCGTTAGTGCATGGGCACAAACCAATAACCGGCCCGTACACCTTGGAGAATTTGGTGCTTTCAGTACTGCAGATGAAGATTCGAGACAACGCTGGACAGCGGCTATTCGTGAAGCGGCAGAAAACAGGGGCTTCAGCTGGGCATATTGGGAGTTCGGAGCCGGTTTTGGGATATATGACCGCAATGCAAATCAATGGCACAAGCACCTGCTTGAAGCGCTGATCCCGGAAAGCCCTGAATTGGGGAAATAAACAACGGGAATATATTAGTAAATTTAAGGTTCTCAGAGTTCTACCTCTACCTTAGCAAAGCATTCATCTTTTGCACACGCAGCGAAATCCTTCCATTTCAGCAGGAAATGCACCGCTTGCGTGTCAGGATGACAGCCAGCCACGGTACGATCAGTCGGGGCAGCGGCCCGGTTTACCTGATTCCTGGCTGTAATACCTGAAAACTCAGCCTGGATTGAACCTGATAATCACCAACCGGCCAATTGTAATATACCCTTATTTCGTATTCACCCGGTTCTTCGAGTTCAATGGTGTTCGAGCCGGCTGACTCGCCCCCGATATACCACCAGTGGATTCCCCAGGTTCTGTCTGTGGCGCCGGCAGGAGCTACAGAAATCCAGTCTGTATTATTACCGGGAAGATTGTGCCATCTCACATCTATTGATTCGCCTGTGTCGAATGATAGCGAAGTAAGTGTGATATGCACATTTTGGGCTAATTTTACCGGAACAGTTTCTTGAGTTTCTTCTATCCGGGGATAACGGCTTCTTTGCGGAGATCTTTCGAGTGATTCACCCTGCTGCCTTCGCCGCTCAATTTCATCTTCAATTTCATATGCATCTGATGCATGCACCTGGAACCCCCACAGTTCACGTACCCCTTCTGGCCCCAATTCCAGAAAGATAAAACCGCGAAAACTTCTTCCCCTGGCATATCGGATTAACAGGTTTGGAATTCCGTTTCCGGTTTCATCAACCATCTCAAATTCCGGAAATACCATGAACTGGCTTAAACTCCAGGCATGGTCGCCATTACGCATGATATGTACTTCATTCCGCTGCCCCTCCGGAACCACGATAGTATATCCCAAATCCTCACCGGTCAGCGACTGCTCATCTGTTGCTTCCACTGTGGATGCTTCTTCCGTAATCAGCCAGCCTGAATTTGAATGTTCATCAAAGTGCCCATAATAACGTAGTATCCCAAATGGTGATGCCAAACGGCTGCCGTCAACATCCCTGACAATTAAACCTTCAAAGAAAAGAAGGCCATGCTTTGCACCATGGCTCTGTTCAAAAATCTGCAGCCTCCAGTCACCGTACTCTCTGTCAGTGAACAATCTTCCGTCTGTCTCCTGTGGAAAGATAGTACTGTCTGAAAAACCGCTTCTGCCGAGAATTATGCCCACGGATTGTTCTGTTTCATCAATCCGGGTTTTTGCAGTCCAATCTCCGGCCGGATTTACAACCACTTTTTCACCTCTGCTCAGTATCACTGCTCGCCCTGGTGCCGGGATGCCGGAATTGTCAAAAGGTGTCACCTCAATTTCACCACTGTAGCTGATGAAAGATTCCCTTCCCGACTCATCAACCTCAACACCAAACTCTGTACCCCTGACTCCAGCAATGGCACTGCTTGTCTCTACATTCCAGGCAGCACCTTGAACAGCTCTTATCCACATTCTGCCCAATAGTTGTTGAAGAGGATTCCTTTGATCAGCCTCTGGCTGAACAGGAATATCCAGTGTGCTACCAGGCCGCATTCTTACTAATATTCCACCGGGCAACGTTATTTCAGCGAAACCATTTGGTCCTGTTCGAATCTGGCTTCCTTCCGGTATATATGTTCCTGTTGTAACACTTTGCCATCGATGATCAATCCGTGCCTGTACATCTCCCCGTTTGTATGTGATTAATGATAATGAACCGTCTATTTCGAAATCCTCATCAACCTGAGAATCCGGAAAAGGTTCTGAGGTATCTTTTACTTCAGATTCCGCCAGTTCTTCCTGAGCAGGCAACCCAGGAACCCATTCATACAGGTAATCAAAATATCGGAATGCACTGCTTGAACCAATGAAAAACGTGATCACATAATAAGCTTCATGATCTCCATGGTAAACTGGCGGCTGAATGATCGCCATATCACTTTTAGGATCAGTATCACCTATACCGCTTACTGCTAACGCACCATAATTTTCCCCGAATGGCCGCCTTTCCGGATCACGATCCGGCCTGGTGTCATGAATGCTGATACGTGCTCCAGGATTCCAGTGCCAGTCGGGACGCCGGTACTGGGTTCTGGAAATTGAAAATGGAAGTTCTATAATACTGCCGGGTATAAGAACCTGCGGAGGTTCGGAGTAAACTCCATTTGCCCTGAATACCAGCATAATATCGCCCCAATCCGTTTCAGTGTTAAATGCAGCAGAACCCGGCCCACCCGACATGTACGACCGTTGTGCCCCTTCCCTGACATCATTCTCCAGCCCGCGGGTTTTCAGTTCACTTAACCTCCAGTACCCATCGGCACCCTGTGCAAATGAAACCGCTTCAGTAAAAAGAAATGCAAATCCACATATTGCAAGTACAATTTTAACAAAATAATATAGTTTTTGGTGTGCCATGGCTCTTACAATTGTGAAACATTAAAAGTTATCATCCAATATTTTCAGTAAACCTTATACCTAAACATAATTGTCCTTTAGCATTTTCGGTTGATGTGTTACACCATTCAGAACGAATATCCCAAAGTTGCATAAAATCCATTTTGAACCCCTTCAAAGATGCCGAAGGCACCAATTTCATCATCTTCAACCAGGATATTCGTGAGGCCGAAATTATAGCGGACTTCAACACTGATCCTGCCTGTCTGAATTCCTGTTCCGCCGGTCGCACCGAAATAAAAGTACTTAAGTTCGTCTGTTAAGTCATTCACAGATCCATTTGCTTTTACTTCGGCTTTCTGGAAATAACCTCCATATGGCCCGCCTAAAAAATAAACTGCCGATCTATCCTGAAATGGTATATTTATCCTCAATAAAAGTGGCACCTGCAAGGTTTGATAGTGAACATTTGTCCGGGGCATATACTGTTCTGCTCCCTTGTTATTAATGAACATATAGTGCACTTCCGGCTGAATGGAAAGGTATCCGGATAACGGCAATTCGATAAATAGGCCAACACCAAATCCAATTTCTGCATCAGAAGTCATCTCAATTCCATCAGGATTACCAGTTTCCGGATAAAACGTCAGTAATGTTTCTATATAAGTAAGTCCGCCTTTAATCCCGAAATTTGCATTCTGCGCATCTGTTTTACCAATCAGGGAAACTGTGAAAATCGATAACAATAAGTATTTAAATAGATTATAATTATTCATACTAGACTGTTAAAAAGAAATTGAAAATTACAGCAACTGAAAAGAGGTAAGATGATAGGAGCACCTAATGGAAAAGCAGTACTTGTATCAGAAGAATTGAAGGTAACTGACAGGGTAAAAGCAGATTTAAACTCAACTGAGCATCCGGAATCAATAATCCACATATAGACGGTCTGCAAAACGACATGTTTCGTCATAACTGCTCCGATTTTGTTACGAATACATAATCCTGGCAGTTGCGGGAGAACAGACTTGAAACTAAAATGAAATAATCACTTGATGAATTTCAACATAACACACTAAAGCATAGGGCCAACGGGATCATCAGATCTCATTTTTAAACAGCAACTTGCGTTCTGCGTTCTGGGTTCTGGGTTCTGGGTTCTGGGTTCTGAAAACTGTTATTTTGCCTTTACTCTATAAAGAACTTTACGTTTTTTCCGATTTTATCAGTTAAAAAAAACCGGATACTAATTGTAAGATAATAAAACACGGTAATTTTCACAGAATTTTTAAAACAATGCTGATTCACACCAATCCCAACCTTTGATGGAGGCGCAACAAATGAACCAACAGTGTTTTATTACCCTGGCAATTGCTACATAGATCTCGTCCCCAAAACCAGATCACAATACCATCACTCCCTCACTCCATCTCTCCCTCACTCCATCTCTCCATCTCTCCATCTCAAAACCCCATACTGTCAATAAAGGAATTGAAAATCGTACTCGGCCGCATAGCTTTAGTAGTCAATAAAATATCCGGATGATAGTAACCACCAATGTCCTGAGGCTGACGCTGAGCACCAATGAATTCTTCATTGATCGCTTCCTCCTTATTTCTAAGATCGGCAGCCAATTTGCTGAAAAGCTCTTTGAGTTCGGCATCTTCATTCTGAGATGCCAGCTCTTCAGCCCAGTACAAAGCAAGGTAAAAATGAGAACCCCTGTTATCGATCAGACCCACCTTTCTGGCCGGTGATTTCCCGTTATTTAGCAGGCTTTCCGTAGCACGGTCGAGGGTTTCACCCAGTATACCGGCTCTCTTGTTGGAATATGTTTTTGCAAGATGTTCAAAACTGACAGCCAGGGCGAGAAACTCACCAAGAGAGTCCCACCGCAAATACCCAACTTCCAAAAACTGCTGAACATGTTTAGGGGCAGAACCTCCTGCACCGGTTTCGAAGAGCCCGCCACCATTCATCAGCGGTACAATGGAGAGCATTTTCGCGGAAGTACCCAATTCCAGAATCGGGAAAAGGTCTGTGAGGTAGTCTCTCAACACATTGCCGGTTACAGAGATCGTATCTTTACCTTCTCTGGCCCGTGTTAAAGAGTAGTTCGTGGCTTCTTCGGGTGGCATGATTTCTATTTCCAGCCCCTCTGTATCGAGTTCTTTAAGGTATTTTTTTACCTTTCTGATGAGTTCGGAATCGTGCGGACGAACTTCGTTGAGCCAGAACACAGCAGGTGTTTGAGAATCACGTGCCCGGGTAACGGCCAGGCTCACCCAGTCACGAATCGGGGCATCTTTAACCTGGCACATACGAAAAATATCCCCTTTCTCAACCTGTTGTTCCATCAGGGTGTCTCCGGATTCATCCACCACACGCACTGTACCGGCTTCGCTTATTTGAAATGTTTTATCATGAGAACCGTATTCTTCCGCCTTTTGAGCCATCAGGCCAACGTTGGGAATGGTTCCCATTGTTCGGGGATCAAAAGCACCGTGTTTTTTACAGAAATCAATCGTAGCCTGATAAACACCCCCATAAGAACGATCAGGGATAACGGCTTTGGCATCCTGCGTTTTTCCCTCGGTATTCCACATTTTCCCGGACTCACGGATCATTGCCGGCATCGAAGCATCGATGATGATATCAGAAGGCACATGGAGGTTGGTAATCCCTTTATCCGAGTTTACCATGGCCAGACCGGTGCCGTTTTCATACACTTTTTTAATGGCAGCTTCGATCTCTGCCTGTTTGGGATGACCCTGAATCTTGTTATACAGATCGCCAAGTCCATTTTTAGTATCCACACCCAATTCACGCAACAGGCTGCCGTAGGCATCAAATACTTCACTGTAAAATACATCCACTGCGGCACCAAAAATAATCGGATCCGACACCTTCATCATAGTGGCTTTCATGTGCAGTGAAAAAAGGATATCCTGCTTTCTTGCCTCATCTACCTGCTCAGCAATAAAGGCTTTCAGTTTCGCCATATTCATCACTGCAGTGTCGGCGATTTCTCCCTCCTGCAAAGCAATGCCTTTCTTTAATACGATCTTGGATCCGTCAGCAGCTTCAAAGATAATATCAGCTGATGTCGCTTTTTTAACAGTTACCGATTGCTCACTGCCAAAAAAATCACCATCGCTCATACTGGCAACATGAGACTTCGAGTCCGCCGACCACTCGCCCATCTTATGGGGATTTTTCTGGGCATAGTTTTTTACTGAGCGTGGTGCCCTGCGGTCTGAGTTTCCTTCCCGCAATACCGGGTTCACTGCCGAACCCAATACTTTGGCATACCGATTTTTTATTTCTGACTCCTCGTTGTTTTTTGGTTCCGCGGGGTAATCAGGCACCTTATATCCCTGCGACTGCAATTCTTTGATAGCAGCAGTGAGCTGGGGAACAGATGCGGAGATATTTGGCAGTTTAATGATATTTGCTTCTTTGGTTTTAGCCAGCGCCCCTAATTCGGCAAGGTGGTCGCCTATACGCTTGTCTTCTGATAAAAATTCAGGAAACTGCGCCAGAATCCGACCGGCCAGGGAGATATCCCGTGTTTCTATTTTAACGCCGGCGGCTGATGCGAAACTGCGGATGATTGGAAGAAGCGAATGGGTGGCCAGCATTGGCGCTTCATCTGTTATGGTATAAATGATTTTGGGTGTAACACTCATGACAATAAACTTCGTTTTTCTATTTGATTTTCCGGAAGAAACCTTCACTTTTTTCAGCATGAAAATAAGAAATTCAGAAGGTTTAACCTATTCAGTGAGCTGATTTAAGCCGGTTTTTTGACTGGTATTCACCTTTTAAAAAACGGTATTATACACCGTTAAAAGTATAATTGCCTGTTCACATGAGTTCGATTTTTAAACAGGCTTCAGTGAATGGAACAAACGGCATCGTATTTGATGGCAGAATTTTTAGTCACAAAATAACAGGGATCCCCATGGAAAATATCGACGTGCCCCCTCCTTCGATAATTAGTATTCGATATTCATTATTCCCACTCCCCTCGTCTGCCCGTTGCATTTTCGGGCTGCCGAATGTATGCGATGACAGAC
Organism: Balneolaceae bacterium; assembly: GCA_007694095.1. Lineage (GTDB taxonomy): Bacteria > Bacteroidota > Rhodothermia > Balneolales > Balneolaceae > Rhodohalobacter. The sequence continues at coordinate 16,804 of RECI01000191.1, forward strand.
GCAAGAAGGATTTCTTATCAAATTCCACGGCCGGCCTCTCGTTGGGATTTATCGTTTTTCAAGCTATTGACACCGGAGAGCTGCGAGGCCGAAGCACTGCTTCGGAATGCAAAAGCCGGAGCCCTATAACAAGTTTGTTTGATATTATAAAAACCCTGGACAAAGGAGGATCAGCACAGGGGGCTTAGTTTTTGTGGAGGTGCGGGGAATTTCCCACAGGGATCGCTTTGCGGGAACCGCGAAGCACTGCTTCGCAACTAAACAACTCGTTAGCAATACCGGTAGTACCTAAATGATATGCGATAGACCGAAGAACCGATAAACCGAATGACCGATTTTTTTTCCTATTCGTAAATTAGTCATTCAATTCATCGCAAATCAAATGATGAACAACATGTTGGTATGAACGGCACATTAAGCACCTAAAGAAAAAGCCCCGTCAACGTAATGAAACATTGCGGGGCTATATTATGTGGAGGTGCGGGGAGTTGAACCCCGGTCCGAATTGGCAACCCATCAAGCGTCTACATGCTTAGCTGCTGATTAAGGTTTCGGATGATGCCAGGCTCAGCTGCAAAGCAACACCATCCTATTCTGCATTATGTTCTCCAGCTGCGCGGCAGACACGCACTTCGGAAAATCCTGTTTTAGTCGACGCTCCGGATGGGACTAACAGGCAAGCGCCCATTGGAACGGACCCGTCAGTTTAAGCTGCGAGTCGGTATGAGTAATTGTTGTCAATTACGTTTATTCCATGATGATTTTTTACGAGATTCATCGGACAAACTCGGCATGCAACCTGCGAATGTACTCAACCCGTCGAATCCAGTACACCCCCAAATTTTTTAACTGTTATCAGTTTTTCAAGGAACAGTGATCGGTAATAGTTAACCTGATCAGTCAATTAAGATAACGATAATATAATCTAAATCGTACCTTTCAAAGGAAGTATAGAATTAAAAGAATCATTGCAATATAACACAACATTTCCCCCTATCATACGTGTAAGTAAGAGTTCAAATTAATCAATAACAAACGGCTAACAATTAATATTGAAGTATCAACTAACTCTATTCATCCTATTTACATTTCTCCCGTTTTATGCAGCTAAAGCCCAAGAAAATGCTTCAGTAAACGGATATATCACCGACGGGCGCACCGGAGAAACTCTGATCATGGCCAATATCGCGCTGATGGAAATCAACAGGGGGGCTTCATCGAATACATCGGGTTACTATACGATTACAAATATTCCTCCGGGAACGTACACAATTGCTGCCAGCTATATCGGCTACAGGCGGTTTGAAAGGGAAATCACGTTGGAAACCGGGCAAAACCTTCGCCTAAATATCGAACTCGTTACTGAAGGAGTTGAGCTTGACGCACTTGTGGTTGAAGCTGAGGCTGATCGGGAGGAACAGCGAAATATCGGAACCGCGCAGATTGCCACGCAGCTTATCAAGGATTTACCCTCTGTAATAGAACCTGATGTTTTCCGTTCCGTTCAATTGCTGCCCGGTGTAAAGGCCGCATCCGATTTTTCGAGTGGGCTTTATATTCGGGGCGGAAGTCCAGATCAGACATTGATTCTGCTGGATGAGACTACGGTCTACAATCCAACCCACTTTTTCGGTTTCTTCTCAACATTTAACCCTGATGCTGTTAAGGATGTAAGGCTCTACAAGGGTGGTTATCCGGCTCAGTATGGTGGTCGAATCGGTTCAGTTTTAACGGTCTATAATAAAGATGGCAACCGAATGGAAACCCGGGGAACAGTAAGCCTTGGCCTGCTTGCATCACGTGCCTCTGTCGAAGGACCATACAGCCGGGGTTCGTGGATGCTGGCTGTGAGGAGGTCTACACTTGAACCGATATTAGCCGTTTTCCGGCAAACCATTGACAATGTTCCCAGCCTCTTTTATTTCTACGATATCAATGGAAAATTTAATTTTGACGCTTCAGAAAACGATCGCCTCTCTGTTGCCATTTACTCCGGAAATGATAATGTAGCATTTCCCTTCCAGGAAGACGCCAACATCCGCCTTGCTTACGGTAATCAGACTGCAACTGCACAATGGCGACGAATCATAAGCAATAATCTGTTCGGTTTTGTAACTGTTACCGGATCAAGATACTTTAACAAACCCAAATTTGAGATTGCAGGAACGGCGTTTGAAAGAAATAACGATATCCTCGATTTTTCATTGAAAGCCGACCTGGAGTACTTGCCGAATGAAAAACATACAATCTCAACAGGCATCTGGGCAGGTAATATTGCATTGCGGTTTCGTGACAGCTTCGATAATCAACAGACATTTAACAGCAAGATCGAATCCCAATACCTTTCAGCTTACCTGCAAAACCGCTGGAGGCCGGCAGATGAATGGATTATAAACGGCGGTGTGCGGCTCAATACCTTTTCTGAAGGTAAATATGTAAGGCTCGAGCCTCGTCTTTCTTTGGAACATCGTCCCGGATCAAGGATTCGGCTTCAGGCTGCATATGGTCGGTACTATCAATACCTGTCTCTTATTACCAATGAAGCTTTCTCTGGTTTTGATTTATGGCTTACTTCCGGAGAAGGAGTTCCCCCTGCTTATGGCGATCAGTTTGTTATTGGCGCCAAAACAATTCCATTTACCGGATACGGTTTTGATGCTGAAATCTACTATCGCACTATGCGAGACTTATTCGAACTCGATCCTTTTGTTAATGATGCAGCAGGCCTTGATTATCAGGATCTGTTTCGTTTTGGCGATGGCTATGCTTATGGAGTAGAACTCTTTCTTGAAAAACAGACCGGCCCGCTTACAGGGTTTGTCGGGTATACCTTTGGAATTACACGCAGAAAGTTTCCCGGGTTCAATACACCCATCCTTGATGATCCAACCCGTGCCAGGTTTTATCCTCCAAAATACGACCGCACTCATGATGTGAATGTGGTTGCAAGTTACCAGCTCTCATCTCGCTGGACTACCAATGCCGTATTCAACTACGCAACAGGACAGGCTTATACTGAGCCCCTGGGACGAACCCAGTTCAACGATATCCCCTGGGATAATTCTATACGAGATGCGATAATTGTCGGGAATGTGAATGCATCCCGGCTTCCATCCTACCATCGTATGGATATTTCGTTTATCCGAAGTGGACGGTTCTTTAACCTCGGTGATGCAGAGTGGCAACTGCAAATTATCAATGTATATTCACGCCGAAATGTATGGTTCTACAACTATGATTTTGATGAAAACCCAATTGAACGAGAGGATATCACACAACTGCCAATCGTACCTTCTGTTTCATATACGGTTAATTTTTAGGATGATATAATGCTGAAAAACAAGACTTTCAAAAGTAAAATCGATCCAATTGCAATGAAGAATCCCGGCAATGCAACATTCAGTACTATCATGGTCTTCATCACTATGATCTTAGTTCTTGCTTCGTGTGAAATCATGAACCAGGAAGAATACACTGAATATGTGGTAGTTGAAGCGTATGCTGTCGCCAACCGTACACTGCCGAACGTGCAGGTTACCAAAACATCCCCGGTAAATGAGTTTTTTGACCCGGTCAATAATGTATTAATGCTGGCTATTGTTCAAATTGTGCTGCTTGATGAAAATGGAAACGATGAGGAGGTGTTTTCATACCGGTTTTCATTTACCGATGGAGGAGTTTTTGTACCGGTAGATACCGTATACGTTGTGGAGCCAAGGCGATCTTACCGCCTGGATGTATCTTTTAATGACAGGCCTGAAGTTATCCGTGCTGTAACTACCGTTCCCGATACATTCAATATCATCAGTGATGTACCGGAATCAGTGGTTTACCAGTCTGAGAATCAGCTCGAGATCACCATCTCTCAGGCTCAGCGACTTGGTTCGCAAAATGTGTTTGTATTCAGTTCGGTAGCCCTTGAGCCGGAAGAAGAGAATCTTACTCCCTTTTACAAAGCATCCTTTGAAGATGAAAACATTGAATTGGCGGATGTAATCATTAATTCCTCCGGGCTCATTAATGAAGGGAATTTTGATATCAACCCTGACGGCACAATTACGCTTCGTTTTCCCTGGATCGGTGTGGCTTTTTATGGAGAGACACTTGTTGTAACAAGCCTTGTAGACAGAAACGTTAACGATCTGATTCGGTCCCAACAGGTACAGCTTGGGGGTTCTACCCTCTCGCCCGGTGAGATCCCCAACCTTATTTACAACGTGGATGGCGGAATCGGAATATTTGGAAGTATTTCAACAGATACCGTGAAAACCGTTTTTAGAAGGCCTGGTTTTTGATATTAAACGATTAAAACAGGAGATCGATTAATCACAGATTATAAAATCTGAGAAAGTGAAAGATTTTGAGAGTGATCATCGATTGATGATTCCAGAACACAGGCATTGCTTTTTATACGTTATATTGTTAGCTCAACTTCCGCAATATGTCAATTAAAGCTTGTAAACGGCTTTTGTAGTTGCTGCAATGGCAGGATTTGCGTGTCAATTCGTTTCAAGTCTGTTACATCTAAACGTTAGATTGTCAGGTTGGTACCGTTGGGCACATAGATCTCAACAATGAGACCCAAGGGTTGGAATACGGAGTTTGCCTTCCATGCGAAGATATGATTATCCGCTCAACGAATCGATCACAGTTGACAGGACATCAGGGGTGGTTTTTCCTATAGGTATGTTCTTCTACGTTTCCCATTCTCAAAAGTCCGTTTGCGGACGAGCGATATGGTAACCCAGTGGATTTATCCCTGGGAAAAACCGCACCCTAAATGAGAAAGTGCCGCAGGCACGGTCGATATTCCTTCCTTTAAAACCTGTGAAAATTCTTGTAAGGATTAACCGGTTTTTGGTTCATACTTATATACCAAACCAATCATTATAAAACATCTCATGGCAAATACCTTTCATCAACTCTATGTCCAAACGGTTTTTCCGGTCAAATACAGAAAAGCTCTCATCCATTCATCATGGAAACCAGAACTCCAGGCCATTATCGGAAATCTAATTAATGAAACCGGTTGCAAAACTTTCATCATAAACGGGATGGATGATCACATGCATTGCTTATTTGGATTAAAACCGTCGCTAAGTGTTTCAGATGTCATGAAATCCGTGAAAGCAAAATCTTCGAAATGGATCAATGAGAACGGGTATTTGAGGCGCCGGTTTGAATGGCAGCCAGGCTATGGTAGTTTTTCCTACAGTCGCACTGATGTGAATAACGTGTATCATTATATTAGAAGTCAAGCCAAACACCACAGGGGAATGAGTTTTCGGGAGGAGTATATCAGAATGCTGAAAGAGGCTGGGGTGACCGATGAGATACCATATCTCTTTGACGAGTTGAAGTAAGATGGGTGAAACAGTAGTTGCCTGTAATAAAGTTTGGAATATCGACCGTGCCTGACGGCACTTTCGGGGTTTGTGGCCTCTACAATCCCAGGGATAAATCCACTGGGTTACCATATCTTTCGTCCACAAGTGGACTTACATGTGTGTTTTATATTTTAAAAATGACCAGATTTACCTGTAAACGATGATCTCCAGTTGCTAAAGGAAAGCTATTCTGAATAACCTGGTGAATGAAATATTCTGATCTGCAATTTTGAAATCATCGTTCAATAAGTATTATGTTTGCAGCAACTACATCGCCATTTTATAGTCACAAAGCTAAATTTGCAGTCGATCTTACAACAGCATGCTCAAAGGATTCTCAATCATCTGCCGCAATGTATTAAGAAATTCCGCAGCTTTCGCACCGTCCACAACCCGGTGATCACTTGATAGTGTAACTTTCATCCGCTTTCCGGGAACTACTTCGCCATTTTTCACAACAGGCACATCCCTGATAGCACCTACTGCAAGGATACACGCATTGGGCGGATTGATAATGGCGGTAAACTCCTCGATGCCAAACATTCCGAGATTGCTGATGGTAAATGTGCTGCCTTCCATCTGTTCCGGCTGCAGTTTACGGTCGCGGGCCAGCCCTGCAAGTTCACGGGTTTCCGAAGAAATTTGCCTGAGTGTTTTCTTATCGGCATGCCGGATTACCGGTGTCATCAGCCCTTCATCAATTGCAACAGCAACGGCAACATTAACATCGCCATGTTTACGAATTACATCATCAAGCCAGGATGAATTTACAGCAGGATGTCTCCTCAATGCTGAGGCACACGCCTTAACAACAATATCATTGAAGCTGATTTTTACATCACTGATTTTATTTAAACCTTCCCTTGCGGCGATTGCAGCTTCCATATCTATATCGATTGTTTCATAGAAATGGGGGTTTGTGAATTTACTCTCTGAAAGCCTTCTCGCAATCGTCTTTCTCATTTGTGTAATTTTCACATCCTCAGATTCTTCAGAGGCATAAGAAATAGAAGGTGCAGCAGGTTTTTTCGTTTCCGGCTTATAATTTTCAATATCCTTTTTAACAATCCTGCCGTCAGGCCCTGATCCTTTAACTTTCTGGAGTTCAATCCCTTTTTCTTCTGCGATTTTACGGGCAAGCGGGGATGCCTTGATGCGCCCATCGCCGGAATCTGCAGGTTCAGAGCTGCTTTTTTTCTCACTGATGTCATCCAAAATCGGGTCAAATTCTTCTTTATCTCCTGAATCTTCTTTTGACTCTTTGTTCTCTTTCTTTTCTTCTTTCTTATCAGGTGCAGTGTCTTTTCCGGCTGGGTCACCTGAATCTTCAAGCAAGCCACTGATGTCTTCCCCTTCTTCTCCAATAATGGCCATTGTGCCACCCAATGGCACGGCATCTCCTTCTGCAACTAGTATCTTTAAAACGGTGCCGCTGTCAAATACCTCAACTTCCATGGTGGCTTTATCGGTTTCTACTTCGGCAATCACATCGCCGGAATTTACCTTATCACCTTCCTTAACATTCCATTTCGCGATAATCCCTTCTTCCATGGTGTCGCTAAGCTTGGGCATCTCAATTTTTTCAGCCATAATTTTTTAATTCTTCAATGTTTATTTTGCGTCAATAGTGGATAACCTGTCACCCGAACGTTACTAATTGAAAAGTGAAAAGTGAAAAGACAAAAGTGAAAAGTACTATGATGATTCACAATAATCCAATTAATGAATACTATTCCAGTTTTAATATCCTGCGACCGCTATTCCGGTCTGTGATGATATTGGTTTTCAAATTACACTCAAATACAACGTTCAACTCTGCCAGGTGGCGGAAAAGCACCGCCACTCTTGCAGGTTTCACTTTTCACTTTTCACTTTTCACTTTTCACTTTTGCATTAATTCCGGTATGTTACTGCATTTACTGCATCAATTACCCGTTTTGCATCTGGCAGCCAGAGGTCAAACAGGTTTTTGGCAAAAGGTGCATGCACATCCGGAAGTGTGACTCTGCGAACAGGGGCATCCAGATAATCAAAGGCTTCACGCTGAATTATAAATCCCGCTTCAGCTGCCATTCCGCCATATGGATGTGCTTCATCTACAATCACACAACGGTTGGTTTTCTTCACGGATTGGATAATCGTATCCATATCGAGCGGTTTGATGGTACGGGGATCAATGAGTTCCATTTCCACACCATCTTTTGCAAGCTCTGCGGCAGCTTTTTTTGCCACATGATACATCTTGCCAGATGCAATTACAGTTACATCGTCACCTTCTCTTTTAACTTTTGCTTTGCCTATGGGAATGATGTAATCTTCCTCATCGGATACTTCCCCTTTCATACCGTACATCTGTTCCGATTCCATAAATATCACCGGATCTTCACACCTGATAGCCGATTTGAGCAGGCCTTTTGCGTCATCCGGTTCAGAAGGATATATCACCACAAGCCCCGGGAAGTGTGCATACATCGAATCGTAAGCCACGGAATGGGTTGCAGCGAGCTGACCTGCAGAAGCATTCGGCCCCCTGAAGACGATAGGTACACTAGCCTGCCCGCCAAGCATGTAGCGAATTTTTGAAGCATGGTTTAGTATCTGGTCAGCAGCAAGTACAGCAAAATTAAATGTCATAAACTCGACTATAGGGCGAAGGCCTTTCATAGCAGCTCCAACACCAATACCCGAAAAACCGAGTTCGGAAATGGGTGTATCAATAACCCGTTTAAAGCCATATTTATCAAGCAGGCCTTCTGTAACTTTATAGGCACCGTTATACTCTGCAACTTCTTCACCCATGATGAATACATTTTCATCGCGGTCCATTTCTTCATCAATTGCCTGTAAAAGTGCTTCTCTGAATTGTAATACAGCCATTCGTAAATAGGTTAATTAATTAAAACGTTATTCTTTTTCCAGGTTATTACCTGTCGTGGAAATATGGAGTTCCGGCAAACATATCTTCGTACAGCTCTTCCGGTTCCGGGAATGGTGATTTCTCAGCAAAGTCGATCGATTCGAGAACTTCCTGCTCAATTTCCTCCTGTATGGACTCCAGTTCTTTTTCTTTCAGGATTTTTTCATCCAGAATGTAGGTTTTCATCCGTTCAACCGGATCTGTTTTTTGATACTCCTCCAGTTCCTGCTTTGTACGGTATTTTTGCGGATCGGACATGGAATGCCCCCGATACCTGTATGTTCTGATTTCGATGAAATAGGGTATACTGTTTTCGCGGACGTCATCCGCAATTTTTTTCATATTTTCATATACGGTAAAAGCATCCATGCCGTTAAACATCGCGCTTTTCATTCCATAGCCATTGGCCCGTTCATAAATTTCACCAACTGTATGGCGGTGTGCAGCGGTTCCCATGGAGTATCCGTTGTTCTCTACAACAAAAATACATGGCAACTTCCATAATTGAGCCATATTCAGTGTTTCGTGTAAGGAACCCTGGTCAACTGCACCATCGCCAAAAAAGCAGCACGAAATTTCTCCATTGCCTTTATATTTATTGGCAAAGGCCAGCCCTGCGGCAATAGGAATATGGCCTCCTACGATGCCATGGCCACCCCAGAAATGATTTTCTGCTTTGGCGAAATGCATGGAGCCCCCTTTACCTTTAGAACATCCGGTTGCTTTGCCAAAGAGTTCCGCCATTCCCTCATTCGCTGTAATGCCGCGAACCAGTCCCCAGCCATGATCCCGGTATGCCGTGATGATATCATCGCGATCATCAAGGGCATAAACTGTACCTGTTGAGATTGCTTCCTGGCCAATATATAAATGGAGGAAACCGCCAAACTTTCCTTTTTGATACATCTGCATGGCACGTTCTTCAAACCGGCGCTGCAAATACATCTGCCTGAACATGCCGACTACATCATCATCAGAAAGCCCTAAACTTTTATGTTTCTTCTTGGTTACAGGAGGCAGTTCAACTGATTTCTCAACTCTTCCATTACTGTCGTAATTCAGCCCAATTGGTGTAAATATGGCTTCATGCTTATTTTTCGACATAGCTTACATTAAAAGATTCGTTTTCTTTTTTTCTAGAAGTTGAAAAAGATACCCAAAATTTCAGAAATTTACAGATTAGTAACAGTATGAATTTACAACTTGTAACCGGCCACCCATTCTGATGCAGCTTTAAAGGCCTCCTCGATTTTATCCGGAAATCGTCCGCCGGCAGTTGCAAGGTTTGGCTGCCCCCCTCCACCACCGCCAACAGTTCGTCCCAGAACAGAAACAAGATCGCCTGCTTTCAATCCTTTTGAGATAAGATCGTCAGTAACAGCTGCCATAATATATACCTTATCGGCTTCATAATCAGAAGATGCCAGTACGAACACACTATTCCCTTTTACCTTCTGAAGGGCATCATAACCCATTTTTTTCAGGGAGTCCATTGTTCCCTCTTCTATATTGGCACTGAATAATTTGACTCCTCCAATATCTTTGCCATTCATCAAAATACGATCCAACTCACCGGCTGACTGCTGCTGCTGTATTTTGCTGAGTTCTTTTTCCAGGGAACGGTTCTTATCGATTAATTCCTGAATACCTTTCAATGGATCTTTTTGTATGCCAATCAATTCTTTGATGTGGTTTAAAAGATCTTTTTCCTGTCTCAGGTAGGCATCGGCACTCTTTCCGGTTATGGCTTCAACACGCCTGATGCCTGCAGCGACGGATGTTTCTTGTATGAACCGGAAATAACCTATCTGCCCTGTTGCATTCACATGGGTGCCTCCGCAAAGTTCAACCGAATAAGAAGGGTCGAATGTGATGACCCGCACACGTTCACCATATTTTTCCCCAAACAGCATCATCGCTCCGCGACTTTTTGCCTCATCGATCGATATATAGCGCTCTTCAAGCAGCGGAATATTTTCCATGATTTTTTCATTCACCCGCATCTCGATTTTTTCGAGATCATCTAACGTAACTGCTTCGTAGTGGGAAAAATCGAACCGAAGCCTGTCGGGTGCAACCAGCGAACCTTTTTGTACAACATGCTTTCCGAGCACTTCCCTTAAAGCGGCATGCATGATATGAGTGGCCGAATGGTGCTTTTCAATTTCAGCCCGCCGTTCTGCATCCACCCTGGCAATCCATGATCCTGAAAGATCGCCGGGAATATTGTCCGCAAAATGAACCTGTCCATCTGTTGTTTTTTGTACATCGGTGATTTTGACTTTTATATCGCCTTTTTCGAGGATCCCGGTATCTGCAACCTGTCCGCCAGCTTCGGCATAAAACGGGCTTTTATCAAAAATCAGTAGATTCCGGCCATCTTTAAAGCCTGAAGCCCTGACTTTTACTTCCGTTTCCAATTCGTCATAACCTGTAAATACAAAATCTCCCTCAGTGAGTATATTCCACTCAATACCTGCAGAGCTTTTTGCAGAAAATTTTCCTGAGGCCCTGGCGCGTTCTTTTTGTTCTTGCATCAACCTGTTAAATCCGGCTTCATCCACATCAATGCCTTTTTCACGGGCCATAAGCTGCGTGAGATCAATCGGGAAACCGTAGGTATCATGAAGCTTGAATGCTTCCTCACCTGAGATGCTACCTCCTTCTTCTGCCATTGTATTAAAGAGCTCGATACCTTGGCCAAGTGTGTTTAAAAAGCTTTTTTCCTCCGATAAAATTACATTTTGCACATATTCTTTCTGCGAATCAAGCTCATGGAATATATGTTTGAACTGTGCGGCCAGTACAGGAACCAGGCTTGCCATAAACGGCTCTTTGAACCCCAGCCTGTCCCAGCCGTATCTTACTGCCCGCCGTAAAATTCTTCGAACTACGTACCCACGCCCTTCGTTTGACGGGGAAGCACCGTCTGCAATTGAGAAGCTCACGGCACGAATATGATCGGCAATCACCCTCATCGCGATATCAGTATCCTCTTGAGCACCGTACGAAATACCGGACAGGGCTGCTATTTCTTCAATCACCGGCTGGAATATGTCGGTATCGTAATTGGAAGTTTTCCCCTGGATCACTGCGCAAATGCGCTCAAAACCCATTCCTGTGTCAACATGCCTGGCGGGGAGTTTTTCGAGTGAACCATCCGCTTTCCGGTTGAACTGGATAAAAACAAGGTTCCAGATTTCCATTACCCGCGGATCGTCTTTGTTTACGAGGGTGGCACCGGGCACTTTCTTCCTCTCCTCTTCCGGGCGCAAATCGATATGAATTTCGGAACACGGGCCGCACGGGCCTGTTTCTCCCATTTCCCAAAAGTTATCTTTTTTCCCGAAAGCCAGTACATGATCATGGTTGATCGTTGTTTTTGACTTCCAAAGGTCAATGGCTTCCTGGTCGATAGGAAGGCCTTCCTTTTGATTTCCCTCAAATACGGTAGCATACAGCCGGTCTGGTTCAAGCCCCCAGCGCTCAACAAGGAGTTCCCAGGCCCATTCGATGGCCTCCTCTTTAAAATAATCTCCGAATGACCAGTTCCCGAGCATTTCGAACAACGTATGATGATATGTATCATGTCCCACTTCTTCGAGGTCGTTGTGTTTTCCGCTTACACGGATACATTTTTGGGTATCCGCTGCTCTCTTCCAGATTCTGCCGCCCTCTGTAAGTCCCTCCTGCTCTCCGAGGAAAACTGCTTTAAACTGATTCATTCCGGCATTTGTAAATAGAAGTGTGGGATCATCTTTTGGTACAACGGGTGCACTATCCACAATGAGGTGATCTTTTTCCTTAAAAAAATCGAGGAACTCGTTTCGAATCTGGTCAGAAGTTTTCGTCGGCATGTGTTGGTTTAAATCAAATTCAATATTTATGAAAGCTTAATAAAATATGGAATTTTGATCAGAACCTCATCCAAAAAGGAGAATCAACAGTTATGAAATTGTTCTTTATCTTTAAAGAAAACCATTTACATATTTGATTATATGAAATCCATTTTCAATTATTTCTTCCGGGGACTTCTATTTGTGCTCCCTATTTTCGCAACATTCTATGTGATTCTTGTAATAGTAAACTGGGCTAACAACACATTAAACACTCTCCTGTTTTCATGGCTTCCGTTCCAGATTCCGGGCCTGGGTTTGATTTCAGCTTTTATACTGATTGTGCTACTTGGCATGGCGGTTTCCTGGGCGTTCTCAAGACCGATTTTTTCTTATTTCGAGAGCATTATCGCACGTACGCCTCTAGTAAAAATCATCTACACGGCGTTCAAGGATTTTACAGAAGCTTTTGTTGGAGATAAAAAAAAGTTTAACCGTCCGGTTCTATTGCAGCTTTTTGAAGGTGTAGACCGTATTGGATTTATAACTGAAGAAGATCTTGCCTTTCTTGACATCGAATCAAAAGTTGCCGTTTACTGCCCTCATTCATATAATTTCAGTGGTAATTTATTTCTTGTTGAATCTGGCCGTTTAACACCGCTTCATATAAATCCAGCCGATGCGATGAAATTTGTTGTTAGCGCCGGTGTTACACAAATCGAAAATAACGATGGATGAAAATAACGAATTATAAAAGAATTGATTACAAACATCTGTTTTCTCATGTGGATACCGGTGAAATCTATTTGAATCATGCTGCTATTTCACCTCTGCCAAAATCGACTGTTACAGCAATCCGAAAGTTTTTGCTTGAACGTGAAAACGGGCCGATTGAAAATTTTGATTCCTGGATCGGAATCGTCAATGAAGCCCGAAGCCGTATCAGCCAACTGATTAACGCACCAGCTCAACATCAGGTTACATTTATGGGTAATACATCCGATGCCATCTCCACTGTAGCTGAAGGTTTCTCATGGAATGCAGGTGATCAAATTATCCTCAATTCCCTTGAATTTCCATCAAACGTTCACCCGTTCCGGATTTTCGAAAATAAAGGGGTGCAACTCATTTATGTTAAACCGGATCGTAACGGTTACATCACTCCGGAAATTCTTGAACAAGCCATTACCCCAAAAACAAGGATGCTCTCTATCAGTGCTGTACAATACTTGACAGGTTTCAGGGCTGATCTGGAAGCCATAGGAAGGTTATGCCGGCATCACGACATCTATTATATTGTGGATGCAATCCAGGGGCTTGGCGCTGTGAACATTGATGTTCAAAAATCACAGATAGACGCACTCGCAACAGGTGCACACAAATGGCTGATGAGCCCAATGGGTACCGGTTTTTTATACCTGTCTGACCGGCTATCCGAAAATCTGAAACCTGCAAAAACGGGTTGGCTTTCTGTTGAAAACCCATGGGACTTGTCCAATTTTAACCAAAATTGGCTTCCCGTGTCCCGGCATCTTGAAACAGGAACCTACAATATTATGGGAATCACAGGATTGAACGAATCTTTAAAAATGATCCTTGATATAGGTATAGATATTATTGAAAAAAAAATTACTACACTGTCAGGTTACATATCTGATAAAATTACAGTCTCGGATAGAGTCAGTCTGCTTTCGCCGGTGGATGTTCATTATCGGGCTGGTATTGTTACATTTAAACTTGACGGTAAACCTGATCCGGAAGAAACAGTAAGCAGGCTTAAAGATCAGAATATTACCATCTCTGCGAGAGAAGGTTATTTCCGGATTTCACCACATTTTTATAACACTTTTGAAGAAATTGACATTGTCTTAGAACACTTATTCGATTAATGAAAGTTGTAATCAAAGATATCTGGGAACTGATAGTAAATACGTTCAAAAAATCGGCTGATGACGATATTTTCACCTTTGGTGCTGCGATTGCTTTTTACACCATTTTTTCAATTGCACCCCTGTTAATTTTATTGGTTTCACTGGGCGGATTCTTTTTGAGTGAGGAGATGATTATTGGTCAGATTCAAGATACAGCCGGAGATTTTTTAGATGAAAGTACCATTGTTACGCTTACGGCATATATTTCCGAAAGAACAACAAGTGGTGCGGGAATTATCACTTCCGTAATTGCACTTGTTGCCATAATTTTCGGCGCCACAACTGTGATCAGTCAGCTTAAAATCGCATTAAACCGTATCTGGAACGTACAAGATGTGACAATGAACTCAATATGGAATTTTGTCTTTAACCGGCTTCTTTCATTTGGCATGATACTTATCTTCGCTTTACTTCTGATTTTTTCACTTCTCGCCGAGGCTATCCTGGGAATTATAGGACGTTTTTTTGTTGATTTACTCCCTTCATTTCAACTTGATTTTTTCCGGCTTTTAAGTAAAATCGGAACCGCGGGTATTGCGGTATTATGCTTCACACTGATCTTTAAAATTCTGCCTGACGTACATGCACGCTGGCTTGATGTGCTCGTCGGGGCTATAGTTACGACACTTTTGTTTCTCCTGGGAAAAAACATGATCGGGGTTTATTTTTCCGCTACAGGAATTGATGCAACCTATCGTGCGGCAGGATCTCTCATCATTTTTGTGATATGGGTTTACTATAATGCACTCACCATTTTACTTGGCGCAGTTTTTACACAGGTTTATACAGCAAAATTTGGCGGAACAATTTTACCATATAGATTTTCCATACTTAAAGGAGGACTGCCTTCAATCGAGCATAAGGATGAGGTAAAAGAGAAAGATGAGGTCATAGAGAAGGATTAATACGTTGCCAACGATAAATAAGAGGTGCATAAATCATTGCGCTATCTTAGAACTGATAGTCACAAGCCCCATTGGGGTAAACGGGACGCTTGCGCCATCTACACGATGGTGCTAGCATCACAGGAATACACGATGGCGCAAGCATCTTGCTTGTGACCACGGTGCCGACTTACAAGATGGCGCAAGTATCTTGCTTGTGCCCCCCGGTGTTTATTCAAAAAAATAATGCGATCAAACGAGGGGTAACGCAACGAAAGCCGGTTAAAGCAGGGGGTCGTGTAAACCGGATCAAATCTTTAATAGACCTCTTCAAAAGTTCTTATACCCGGTTTTACATACTCTTTTATTTCATTCAAGCGGATTTCATTCAGATCAGCCGGAAGCTCTTTCTTTATTTCAAGGTAGTCATAAAAACCCTGTCTGAGCAGTTCCAGGTAAATTCCTGTCTCCATACCTTTCATGCCACAAATATAGATCAGTGTATTATCCCTGGCGAGAATGTGTGCGAGAACATCCTTATGGTCATCCAAAGCAGTCTGCACGTATCTTTTTGAGCCATCTACTCTTCTGTCTTCCCGCGATATGCATGTGATGTATTTGAATTTGGAATTGGCACTATCCATTTTTTCAAAAAAATCTGCATAAAGCAGATCGGTTCGGTACGAACATCCGAATATAAGAATACAATCTTTCTCATATCCGTTATCAAATAACTCATGGATCATTCCGCGAAAAGGAGCAATTCCCGTACCTGTTGCGAAAAACAGGTAATTAAAATCTGATGCGTTCTCTGGCAGTAAAAAGCGTTTGCCGCTAGGGCCGGTCATATTAACTTTCTCACCCGGTTTCAGGTCGGCCAGATAATTGGATGCCACACCAAGGTAGATTTTATCGCCAAGTTCTTCGATGGTCCTTTTTACAGTGGTAGATATGAGATGCCTCTCACCCTTCTCACCGGCCGTAGGTGATGAGACTGAATATAACCGAAGTTTATGTTCCCGTCCACCATCTGCAACCCCGGGGGGCAGAATTCCGATTGATTGTCCAACCCGAACACGGTCTACAAGATCAGTGCCGGAAATATCAAATGTTATATGCCTTACATAGTTCGGGCTCGATTCTTTGGTAACAACATAATTTTCTACTACGGTAACCTCAACGGGGTTTTTCTTTGAATATATGTTTAATTCTACTTCAGGTAATATGATTTCAGACATTCTTTAAAAAGGAGATAGTTTGGTTAAAAAGTAATGGTTGATATTAAACTGAGATAATATTTTCATTCCCGAGTGAGCGGGAACTCAATCATTTTATCTGAGATCTCTCTCAGTGATCTTGTTGAGTGCGAAGCCATTAATATAAGGGTATTATTCTTTATTTTTGTATCGGCAATAAGATTGAAAACAACTTTTCTGGTGGCTTCATCAAGGCCGCGAAGTGGTTCATCCAGGATCAGGATCTTTGGTTCGACTATGATAGCCGCCGCGATTTGTGTTTTCTTTTTCATTCCGGTGGAATAGGTGCCTATGGGCTCATCTCTTTCGGCAAGGGCAAGTTTATCAAAAAGGTTGTTCATATTTTCAAACGATTCATCCTCCCAGAGCTTGCGGCTGCGTAATATCCATTCCAGTAATTCCATTGCGGATAGATGATGGGGAAGTGTCTCTTCATCATGTACCAGGCCTACATATTGAAGGTAAGCAGAAGGTTTCCGGTGAATATCAACCCCATTGTAAAGTACCATGCCATCGGTTGGAAAAGAATTTACCGAAAGAATCCTTAAAAAGGTTGTTTTACCCGAGCCGTTTGGCCCAACAAGGCCTACCCCACATCCTTGTTCAAAAGACATAGAAATACCTGCAAATATAGGCTTTCCGGCTTTAAATTGTTTAGTTAGGTTTTTTATAACAAGCATAATCAGTTGTAATTGGCCCCATTAAATGTTTTAGCCATTCCCAATGCGGAAACAAAAATTGCTGAGAGTAAAAATGTTATGGCAACTGCAGCCTGACTCGCCACATCAGGTGTGCCAAATAAAAAATATTGAACATTCATTCCCAAAAACAACGGCAGCAGCCACCGTATTTGCATCCAAACCCTGCTAAAGAACCAGATATCTACCGGTGCCACCCAGCGCAAAAGCCATGGCGGCGCCACTTCGTGCCTGAACGTGAGCAAGGTAAACAGATGATGAAGGAGTGCAAAAATCACCCAGATAATGGTTAAAAACTGGGGATCAGGGCGCTGATAAGCTATAAACAGAACCACAAGGTGTCCGGCTGCCACAGCCCGCCCTGCCGGAACAATTCGATCGAGCTGAACAATAAACTGCCACACATGCATTCTGAGGAAACCAGGCACCCACCACAGCTGGTTAACCTGCCGAACTGCCATCGCCTCTTCGCCTTTCAGATTTACACCGAAGAATTCCCGGAAAAAAGAGTTGCTGGAATAAAAATCCCTGACAAGTGTACCTG
Source organism: Balneolaceae bacterium (assembly GCA_007694095.1). GTDB lineage: Bacteria > Bacteroidota > Rhodothermia > Balneolales > Balneolaceae > Rhodohalobacter. Next base: position 34,257 of record RECI01000191.1, read on the forward strand.
TAAACTTTCGCAGGTAATTAATGGCATACACAACTAAGCATGCAAAAATTGCCATTTCTGCTATCGGGTGTACCAGTTCACCAAGGTAAACGGCAAGGATAATGGTTCCTGAACCGATGGTCAAAATAATCAGGGTATTCATCAGGCTTGGAATCGATCCCGGATCTAACGGGTATTTCAGGTAATCGGCAACTTTTTGCCTGATATCCCTCCCCTTAGTAGATTCCTTCCAAAATTGTGATGCCGGACCGCTCTTTACATATCGAACAGCGGATAAAATTACTATGGAAGAAAACAATAGCCAGGATGAAAAAAGTGAGATTATTTTAATTGTAAGATTTTGAAACGGGCTGTTAAAATCTACCAGCAACATAACTGCCATCAATAAAAAAACTGGCCAGCAATAGCTGCCAAGTTTAGTAAAGATATAATGACTGAGGGATTTTTTATCAAGATTACCGAGTTGTATCAGCGGTGTATTTTTGTCCGGAAACAGAAGGTAAGGAGTCAGAAATGCCGCCAGCCCGGTAAGGACAAAAAGAAAATATCGCTGTGTAATCACCCTGCTTTCAAGGGTTGAGTTTCCGGTCCATATCAGCCCGAGTATGATGGCCAGAATGGCTGTTGTTAGTAAAATGAACCTGGACGTTTTTCGCCTGATTGAAATTGTTGCCAAAGGGTACGGATTAATAGGTAATAACTCCCGGCTTGAATATAAGAGTGTTTTATAATATTTACTTCCATGTTTTGTATATTCCCTTTGAACATAAAAGCGTTTCCAACCTACAGAAATTAACCCATCAAGTATGAAATTTTACGTTTGTATAAAGCAGGTTCCCGATGTAAATGCACCCCTTCATATTAAAGACGGTGAACTTATCCAGGATGCAGACAGAAATATTTTAAACGCTTATGATGCATCTGCAATTGAAGCCGCACTGGTACTCCGGGAAAAACATGGAGGCGAAATTGAAGTAGTACTTATCGGAACTGATAAAGCCAAAGAAACCATCCGTAAAGCCCTGGCTATGGGAGCCGATTCCGGGATATTTATTCAAGCTGATACTGACGTTCAGTTCGATTCTTTCTCATACGCAAAAATTCTTTCAACCTTTTTCGCAGATAAAGAGTACAACTTTATTCTATGCGGCAAACAATCACAAGATACAGATGCCGGGCTCACCGGTTCTATGCTTGCCGGGCTTTTGGATCTTCCCTATGTAACAAATGCAGTAGGGCTTGAAATGACTGGAAATTCTCTCATTGTTAAGAGACAGGGGGATGCCGGTCAGGAATTAATTGAGTTGCCATCTCCCGGGCTTGTAACTTGTTCCAATGACATGAATGATCCAAGAATACCCAACCTAAAGGGAATCATGCAGTCAAAGAGAAAACCTGTCGAAACAATCCCTGTGAACGACCTGCCGACAGATTCAACAGCAATAAAAACTAAAATTCTTGGATATGAAGTAAAGCCTGCACGTGAAGCCGGTAAGAAATTTGATGGTGAACCGGATGAAATAGCACGGCAGGTTGCGAGGCTTCTGGACGAAGCGGAGAATGTAGTTTGATATAAATATCCATTTTGATAATCAAATTACCAAATCACAAGCACCAATTTTCAAACAGTTTAATAATTTTTAAAACAGCCAATGAGCACACTACTAACCTACATTTCGGTAAACAACGGCAAAATCAAACGGTCATCGCTTGAGGTGTTATCCCGTTGCAATGAGCTTGCGCAACAGCATAATCTGATTTCTGCGGCTATCATTATTGATAAAAATGCTTCCGAGATAGCAGAAAAGCTTAAGGCTTACGGTCCATCCGTTATTTATATCATTGAAAACCCGGTTTTCAATAATCATCTGAATACCCCATTGCTCAAAGCACTTTCTTTGGCAATCGAAAAAATCAAACCGAAAATTGTAGCGTTTGCATCCACAGAAAGTACGAAAGATATCCTGGGAGCCCTTGCTGCAAATCGGGGGGCTGCATCACTGGCAGATGTATCAGAGTTTGAATTATCAGGAACCGGAGTGAAAGCCAAACGCCCGGTAATGGCCTCGAAAATTATATCATCCGTTGAGGCAAATGATTCACTGGTACTGCTGACCGTGCGTTCCGGTTCTTATGATGTATCAACCCAGCAAGCCGATTCAAACATTGAGGAAATTCCTTTCAGTTTCAATGATGATGAGCTTAAAATTACACTTAAAGAAATTATTAGCGCTTCCGGTGATAAAATTGACCTTTCTGAAGCTGAGACTGTAATTGCTGCCGGACGCGGCGTAAAAGACGAAGAAGGCAGAAAGCTGGTTGAAGAACTTGCATCTGTTTTGAAAGCCGGAATCGGCGCATCACGCGCATTAACTGAAGCGGGAGTTTATGATCCCAGCCTGCAGATCGGTCAGACCGGTAAAGTAGTTTCCCCACAGCTTTATATTGGAATTGGGATTTCAGGTGCCATTCAACACGTTTCAGGTATGGCCAACAGCAAAGTGATTGTTGCCATCAACAAAGACCCTGATGCTCCCATCTTCGATATAGCGGACTATGGTATCGTAGGCGATCTTTATAAGGTTTTGCCGCCGTTTATTGAAGAGCTGAAAAAAGTGAAAAGTGAAAAGTGAAAAGCTGGAGCGATTGGCGACAGGTCCCGACACGCCGGGGTTAAAAGTGAAACCTGCAAGAGTGCCCCGACAGGCCTGTCGGGGTTCCTTGCAGAGTTGAACGTGTTATGGAAGTGAAAATTAAAAAATCAATGTTAATACTCGCAACTCAAGAGGAACAGCTGCCTGTTTATGGATGAAAAATTTGACTGTATAATTGTTGGTGCCGGGGTTGCCGGGCTGGCCGCAGCCATGATATTGGCCCGGAACAATCTGAAATTCCTGCTAATTGAAAAAGGTGACTTCCCTGGTTCAAAAAATGTTTCAGGCGGTGTATTGTGGGGGAGCGATCTTGCAAAACTTGTACCCAACTACTGGGATGAGGATGCCGGATGGGATCGCTTTATCAACCACCGGCGGTTAACATTTATGGATAACCAATCAGCTTTCTCTGTTGATTTCAAGTCCTCACACTTTAACGAAACTCCCTATACAGGCGTTGTGGTGCTGCGTTCAAAGTTTGACCGCTGGCTCGCCGGTAAAGTCCAGGAAGCTATCGATGCCAGCGAATATGCGATGGATTCCTTCATTGCACCCAATATTTTAGTTGAAGAAATATTGATGGAAAATGGAAACGCTGTTGGTATCCGAACCGGAGAGGACAGGTTTTATTCCGACTCAGTAATTATCGCTGAAGGTGTGAATAATTTACTGACCCGCCAGGTTGGCCTGCAGGATACATATGTGCCGGCCGATCATATTTTAACCGGAATTAAGGAAATTATCCGGTTTGATGAACGTGTACTCGAAGACCGCTTCCAGCTAAACGGCAGAAGCGGAATGAGTAACGAATTTGTGGGATTTTCAACGGATGGTGTTGAAGGCGGCGGGTTTCTTTACACCAACAAAAATACCATTTCACTGGGGCTTGTCCTTGGCCTCAAAGATTTACGGGAAAAAGAAAAAGCTCCCTATGATATCCTGAATACCTTTAAACAGCATCCTGTTATATCTGATATGATCCGGGGGGGCGAGGTTGTTGAATATTCAGCTCATGTGGTTTCTTCTGGCGATAAACGGATAATTCCGAAGCGGCTCTGCAAAGGTGGTCTTCTCGTTTGTGGTGAAGCCGCCAATCTGCTGATGAATTCCGGTAAAGCGATCCAGGGTATGGATTACGCAATGAGATCGGGCATACTTGCTGCTGAAGCTATCGTAAATGCAAAGAAAACCTCTGATTTCGGTGAAGCATCCATGCAACGATACCAGGCTGCCCTGGAAGACAGCTATATAATGAAAGATATCAATAACTTCCAGGATGCAGTACACCTCCTGCATGACCCCGTAATGACCCAGAAAGTCCCGAATCTGCTTTGTGATTTTGGCAGGAATTTTTTCAGTATTAAAAACGAACCCACAAGGAAGGCACGACAAATGCTTGGTGAGTCCGTCAAGAAATACTCATCCTACTGGGAATTAATGAAAGTAGGTGTGAAAGGAGCGAAAGCTCTTTGAGTCAAAAGTGAAAAGTGAAAAGTGACCCATCTGCGCTAAAGCTTAGATGGGTAATAATGCTGGAGCGACAGCGACAGTCCCGACACACCGGGATAAAAATCTGGTTCACCAGACCTGAGGTGTCGGTATGAAAATTGATAAGATTTTGTAAGTTATTTCCATTTTGAAGGTCATACTTAATAAATATGAAACCAATATTTAGGTATCAACAAGGTAAAACTTTTCACTTTTCACTTTTCACTTTTAAATCAAACCCAACACATATAAATCATCAATCCAATGAAACTCCTGACCTTATCCGAACAGCTCGGTCTTATCAGTTACCGGAATCAGGCTAAATCTGAAATTAAACCGCACATTATGGTGGATACAGGAATTTGCAACTCCGTTTGTCCGCACAAATGCACAACGTATGTTTGCCCGGCCAAGTGCTATACAATGGATGAGCAAGGCATGGTACATTTCCAGGTTGAGGATTGCATCGAATGTGGCACCTGTATGTATGCCTGCGACCAAGGTGCGATAAGCTGGGAATTTCCGGATCCGGAGATCGGGCGCGGAGTTACATGGAATTATGGGTGATATAAACCGCCCCCTCTCTTAAACTCAACTATTTAGAGACAATTGAAAGTATAATTCCATAGAATTTTCATTATCTTTGGAAGCGTTTCCAAATAATTTGCAACAAACTATTTTCATGAATTTGAACCTGCTTGAAAGAACATATGACCTGTCATTCGAACTAACAGAAGACCATCAAATGATTCGCGACAGTGTTCGTGATTTTGTAGAGCGATATGTAGCGCCGGATGTGATTGAAAGAGACGGCAAAAAAAAGTTCCCTTTCGAAATTGTAAAGATGCTCGCCGACCAGGGATTACTGGGAATTTGTCACCAGGAAAAATATGGCGGCGCAGGTTTCGATACCATCAGCTTTTGCCTTGCGATCGAAGAAATTGCCCGTTGGGATGCTTCCCTGGCACTAACTGTGGCCTCCCATACATCACTTGGCACAGGGCATATAGCACTTGCCGGAAGCCTTGAGCAAAAAATGAAGTATATGCCGGATTTAACATCCGGGAAAAAGCTTGCAGCATGGTGCCTTACCGAACCTGGCTCCGGAAGTGATGCCTCCGGTTTGAAAACAACTGCAGTGAAAGATGGTGAAAACTGGATATTGAACGGAACAAAAACATTTATCACACAGGGATCGGTTGGCCATATATATGTAGTTCTCGCAAAAACTGACCCAACACTTGACACCAAAGGGATCAGTGCTTTTATCGTAGAGCGTGATTGGGACGGGGTTAACCCGGGCACCCCGATGCATAAACTTGGAATGAACACATCCGATACCGCTGAAGTTGTATTCGAAAATGTAAAGGTGCCAAACGGTAATTTATTGGGAGAACCAGGGTATGGATTTATTGATACAATGAAGGTTTTGGATGGCGGCCGCATTGGCATCGGTGCACTTTCAGTCGGAATAGCCCGGGGTGCACTGGAAGAATCGATGAAATATGCCAAAGAAAGAAAACAATTCGGCAAGCCGATAGGAGATTTCCAGGCAATTGAGCATAAAATGGTGAATATGGCCGTTGAAATCGACGCAGCGAGGCTTTTGGTTTATCGTGCAGCGTGGCTTAAAGACCAGGAGAAACCCTATACAAAAGAGGCTTCAATGGCCAAACTGTTCGCCTCAGAGGCAGCGGAACGCGCCACACTGGATGCCGTCCAGATTCACGGAGGCTATGGCTATACCAAAGAATACCATGTAGAACGGTTCCTGCGCGACATGAAACTGATGACAATCGGTGAAGGCACATCTGAAATTCAGCGGCTTATACTGTCCCGCGAAATAAAAAAAGACCTGGGATATTATAGTTAACCCGGATTATTCACGAATAGAAAGTTTTATAATTTCAAGTTATTGATAATATTGGTCGTACTTAAAATATAAAGTAGCCCAAATTTGAGTTACCAGAAAAAGCGGCGCTCCGAGATAAAAGAGGAGCTTGGTGAATAATCCGGGTAAGGACACTATTGTTAGAGTACCATAATTCAATAGTTCCACTCTTGAATCCGCTTCAACGCTGCGAGGTGCTATCGCACGCTCTCAGGTTTTCGCTCGACAATTCCACAGTTCCGCCCAGTAATCCGCTTCAACTCTGGCAGGAGGCCCGAAAGGCGCGGGCCACTCAGCCAGGTTTTCGCTCAATAATTCCACGATGCATTCTCATAACCAGTCTGAAGCTTTAAAATATCAGGAGAGACTTCGGAATTCTGTCGGGTAGTTCGGGTTTAAGGCTTTGGAAGCATGGGGAATATCATCCTTATCTCCTCTTCTGTTGGGTACCTCCCATACTCGGCAATTTCAAAGGATTCGGAATATCGAAATTGTGCCGCCATATCATCGCCGTACCATTTTGCAAGCCCTGCTTTTTTTGCTTGTGAAATCTCGCGTCCAAACCAGGCCTGTCGCATCCAGTCAAGCCGGGCATCCGGATCATCAGGAACCTCATCAAGCCGGTGTGACGTCCATGGCAGCCACTCAAAAAACTGGGACTCGTGTGCCGCCATTGCGTAAAGCTTCGTATCCATGGCTTCATCAATGCCAATCACCACATCATGACTGAATGGATTGGGTTTGGTAAATCGGTCTTCCATATAGAAAAATACAGGGTTATTTCTGACCGGTTCGGTATCAGGCGCTACATTCGGAACAATCACCATGTAAGAGGAATCAATAACCAGTTGCCCGGCATTTCTGTGGTCGGGGTGATAATCATTCGGCCGGTGGCCAAACACCACATCGGCATTCCACTCCCTGATTGCACGAATTACATCAAGACGAACATGAAGATCCGGCAGTAATTCTGCATCATGATTGTCAAATATCTCATACTCCGCAATTCCCAATCGTTTTCGGGCTTCTTCCGCCTCTGCTCTCCTGATTCGCGCCAGCGCGCCTCCTCCCATTTCGTGATGTCCAGCATTTCCATTGGTTAACGAAAGATATTTGACCTGGTGACCCATCTTTGCCATCATAGCAGCTGTACCCCCCATTTTGATCTCTCCATCATCGGGATGGGCAAATATCACCATTATTCTTAATGGATCATCGGCAGGTGAATTGATTTGAGCAAAAGTGAATTCAGAAAAGAGCAGCAATATAATTACTGAAAGAAGAGTTGCTTTCATGGCAGTTTTAGTTTGGTTAGAAAGTATGAAAGGCCAGGAAGTTGTCGTTCTCCCTTACCCTTCTTTTAAGATAATTGAGCAACACGGAAACTACAACGATTATTAAAGTGCCAGATTAAATCCGCGAATGTAACGCATCATCTGTTTTTTTATCTCGTCTTTGAGATACTGATCGAGTATAATCCCTTTTTTTTCAATAACTTTTTCTGCCTCAGCCTTTATATCTCTGAATTCCTTTGTTGAATACACATAATGGCCGGATATGATTGCACGATCACGGTCATCCGCCTGCGAATCTCTCAACATCCATTTCTTCCATTTTTTAGATTGATACGACAATTCAAGAAATTGTTCGGCCAAATGATTCATAGAGTAATTTTCGAGAAGATGAAGCAATGCTTTGGTCTCTGACACAGCGAATTCCGGGGCAACATTGGCTGCCTGGATACCTAATTCCGTGTGTAATTTGATTGCATCTTCAGATAGATAATCAGCATTATGTGCCTTTATATACATGCCTGAGCTGCCACAAATTTCAACAAGTTCCGGTATCCTGTTTCGAATCTCTGATTTTTCATTATTTTCCATAATCGAACGCTCGAGACTCCCGGTATTCCTGGTTTCCATTACCCGTGTTCCTGTCTGTACAACCACAAACATGGGCAGATCATAACTCTTTTTTTTACAAAATTGGTTGATCTTATCAATCAGGTATTGCAAAGCTTCGTTAGTGTTAATTCCTCCGCTCTGCTCTTCAGTACCTACCTCATAAATAATTTCACTCTTTCTTGCGGAAGCGTATTCAGCACAAAATTCATACAGCTCAAATACCCGTTCAAGAATTTGGTCTGTTGATGGGGTATCATGAATATCAATGCTGGGATCAATATGCAGAAACGTGAATCCTGCATCAATATCTACACGGTAGGACTCTTTCGCTGATTCCATCGCTTTTTTTAGTGAATAGTTGCCCTCACTTTCAATTGTATTTTGCCAGGGGCCGCCATGATCACGGGCCAAATAAACCTGACCGGTTTTATCTTTGCTTTTCACATATCCGGAGAACTCTGAAGTTGTCCAGTTATTAACATAACCTCCGCCATGCTTCGCTGAATCAACCTGCCGGCGGCTTGCAATGAGCATCAATGGAAAATCAAGTTCATTGCTGAGTTCAACAGCTGCATCCACACAATTCACACTAACAGGCCCAACTGCAAGCAATGTACATCTCTTTTTCCTGATGAATCGGGTCAGCCTGTTTTTTATAACTGAACCATTCTTTGAGTTCATGATAATCGATTATTTTAACGCATCCTTGAGATAAGGACACTATTTATTGTCATTCCAAATATCGTGAGTGGTAAGCCAGGTTCCATCGGCCTGAAGCAGTTATGTTTCTGATATTATTTTGGAATTTGGAACTTGGTGTTTTGCCTCGAAGGGATCACTTTGTGGGAAATTCCGGATATAATCAGTTTACAATCATTCTTCCGCGCATGATGATATGATGCCCGGGAAATGTACATACATACGTGTATTCACCCGGAACCTCTGGCGCTGTGAAATAGATGGTTTCAGTTGTTCCCGGTGTAAGAACAGATGTAAAATAGAGTACATTTTCGTTATCCGGGATGTAATCCCTTTCAGGCCCCTGCAGCCCGAGAAGCATGGCTTCCTCACCTACCTGATCAGCCGTTCCCGGATTTACGATGACAACGTTGTGCTGCATATCGTCATTATTATTGAATACTAGCTGTATCCTGCTTCCTGCGTTTACTTCAAGAGTTTCAATATCGAAACGCAGCCCGGGCTGTGTGCCCAGCCTGATGGTTCTGTCGGGGCCATCCGCCCATGATTCGGGCATCTCGGTAACCCTTCCAGCAACCCTCGCAGGTGAATCGGCTCTTTCACGGCGGGCTATTTCATCAACCGCACCGGCAGCACGGTGTGCCGCGTGTGCATCATGATCGAATGAAGCAGTCCATTCATTTTCGGCCAGCTCACTTCCTTCGGGGATATAATTCAATGTATAGTAACCGGCGTCATGCAGCAGAGGAATTCCATCGGCCGACCGAATTGCCCCCAGTTTGATCTCATGAACATATTTTTCACGCATATTATCCACAACAAGACGCACACGGGATCCGTCATCAGATACTTTGAGGCCTCTGACCGGGGAAGTTTCCTGGCGTATAATCGGGCTTCCATAATCATATCGGTACATATAAGTGAAACTGGTTACCCCGTACAAAGCCGGATTTGAAGCAAGATCTTTGTTCACAGGTTTGGTAAACTCAATTTCAAAACCGTCGGGTTTTGCGGTAATATTCCGCATTTCAAATGGAACATTTCCGTTCCATTCAAGCCTTTGAAGGCCATAACCCCGCTCACCGGTTGACGCCCATCCCCGGTCGGTCAGTCCCACATACATGGCTCCGTCTTCACCCCATATCATTCTCAGGACACCCGATGCAAAACCGCGCCTGAAAGGAAAAACAACCCCCTGGTACTGCCCATTGATTTTTTCCAATACCACGCGGTTGATTAAAGCATGCCCCTGGTCACCAACAAAGTAGTGCCCTTTATAAGGCCCGAAGGAATTGTCTGTTGCTTCAAGAATGTCGGATGTGGAAATTCCCATGATGGTATGTGGAATCCAGACAGCCGGAAGTTTTAATCCCGGTACACGTTCGGCTGTTTCGTACATAGGATTTTCACTGTCTATGATATCCTCCCGGCGAACATCAACCGGCGACTCGGGCAGGTGTGCCCAATCGAGGCTGGCAACATTACCATGAAAATCGCCTTCCTCCACGTGTGCAAGAAAACCCGAACCTATCCAGTCGCCCTCATTTTCAGTATAGAGAATTTCCCCCCTGCTGTTGACTGCAATACCGGCTGGCGATCGCATTCCGGCAGCAAATGGCCTCATTTCACCATCCGGGCTGATAACCATTGCCCATCCCCTCCAGGGCACGCGGCTTTCTGCCTCCCACCACCGTGGACTGCCGAAAGCCACATTTCCGGTAACAACCATATCCCCATTGGGCAAAAAGTCGGGACCAAATGTGTATTCGTGGTAGTGTCCGGAAAGAGGCCATGCGTAAACACGCTCATATAAATCTGCTACACCATCACCACTCGTGTCGGTTAATTTTGTTAGTTCTCCGCGCTGTGCGGTATAAAGTGATCCATTACGATACCGCAGGCCAAGCGTTTCGTACAGGCCCTCGGCGAATTTGGTGTAGTACGGCGCAAATCCATTTTCCAATGACGGATTTCCAATCGTCCAAATCTCTCCGCGCCGTGTTGCCACAGCAAGTTTACCGTTTGGTTTTAAAGCAAGCCCTCCCACTTCCAGGACTACTCCATCCGGTGCGGGAATATTACGAATCAGGTAATAATCGCTCTCATTCACGGAAATAATCGTATCAGCCTGTACAGCTACCAATTCTGCCCCTTTTACTGATACCGGAAACCGGATAAACAAAAACAGGAAAAATGTAATTAAAAAAAGTTTATTGTATCTGCCTGATGCCAGGTTAAAAAAACTATTCATGTATTTAAAAGCTTTATGGGTATCGGAAATCCAATTGATTCGAATAAATTGAAATAATCCTCTTAATATATTGTATTTCATAGTTTACCAGATATAAGAGTATTCGATTGATGTTTCATCATTTACCTGAACCGGGATCAGCAGTTCTCTTGAATTTCCTACTGTTCTGATGCGTGCCGAATCGGCAGCGTCACCATGAATTTGTACGTAATACTGTTTTCCGCCTATCTCGTACAGCTGATTTGGCAGGATCGTTATTTGGGCCGCTGACGCCACCCGCACCATCAGCGTATTTTCAAAACCGGAATTTTCATTTGTAAATGTAAGCACCCGGGTAAGTAATTTTCCTTCGAAATCAGGTTTCAGTACATCATTTATACTTGAGCCGTGTAACCGGTAATTAAATGCAATACTGTTATCCTCAAGTAAGCGGTAATGATTTAGCCTGTATTCTGCATGCTCCGGGTGTGCTGCGGGCCATACATCCCTTGCACCGTCAACTTTTGCGATGGAAGGCCATGCGTTGATCGTAATTGCAGCATCTTCGTTCAGCGACAGGTTGCGTCCGCCACGGCCAACCCACATGGTTGCCGCATTGATAAAATCACCCTTCCAGATTTTCATAAGTGCGCCGCTGTTCTGGTCTAACGCAAAATTTACACCCTGCGGATAACC
>RECI01000004.1 GCA_007694095.1 Balneolaceae bacterium
CCAACGTTAAACAGCCTGCCATCTGAATAATACTTCCACTCGCCATCGCTAATGACATGATAGAAAGCATCCGGATAATTTACCGGGTCTTTGTACTTTGATGAGTTGTGCTCAAAATTACCATATGAGTAAATCCATTCTCTTGCTGAATATTCTTCGCCGTATACCAATGGGGCGAAACTACGGCCGTCCGTATCCATATTTTTCGTCGACCCATGTCCGGACAACTCATAGAATGTCGGAAGCAAATCAGTAAAATCCACAGGATATCGAACGATCCCGGCTTCATGTATGAACCCGGGAGCATATACAATGAGTGGCACATTTACTCCCAGTTCTGTCGGAAAGTACTTGCCACCCATGACGCTTTGTCCTTTAAAATCAGAGCGTAGCTCTCTGGCCTCCTGGACGTTATCGGTTCCATTATCCCCTGAAAAAATTACAATGGTATTATCAATCAATCCCCGATCATCAAGAGCGGTCAGAACGTTGCCAACCAGTTTGTCCAGATACGCAACATTTTCCTGAAAGTATTCAAGTTCACCACGATTTCGGGTTAGTTTATCACGAAGAGGTAATTCATGGATATCAGGATTCGCAGGAACGGGTAAAAATGGTCTGTGAACCAAATTCATGGGATAATAAAAGAAGAAAGGACGATTCTTGTTATGTTCTATAAATTCAATAAGATAATTGTTAAAATATTCACTTGAGGAATCGTATGTTCCCAATTCAATCTGTTCTTCATCTTGCCAAATGGTAATGCCCCAAAAAGGATTTAAATGATATTTTGGATAATTGAAAGAGCTGTAATTCATGAATCCCGCTTTCCTTGGACCTTTGGGCTCCAGGTCCCACCCTCCTCGATGCCACTTGCCAGCCATGCCCGTCACATATCCTGCGTCCTGCATGTAGTGCGCCACTGTTTTCAAGTCATAATTCATTTCATTCCAATCATCATAATTCCTGAAATTATACTGACCGGTTAAAAACATCATTCTTGTAGGGGCACACATCGGGGTTGCATAGCTGTCCGAAAAAGTCAGTCCCTGTTCCGACATCATATCAAGCACAGGGGTGTCATACGATGTCCCACCATATACAGAAAGAAGCTCCCTGCCAAAATCATCCGCCAGAATAAAAATGATATTTGGCTGCTGTATGTTTTCAGGTATCTCAGTTGAATTTGAAGAACAACCAATCAACAAGAATTTTACAGCAAGCAAACTTACCATCAAACTTGCAAAGCGAATAGAAATATCTTTTTTATACATCAAAAAAAATCAATGAGTTGCATTTCAAAATGTCAGCTATCTGTCAGGTTGAATAAAGCTGATATCATCTCCACGAAAAAAAATCATTTCGCCGGTTTCTGTTCCTACCAGGATATTTAATCCTCCCCCTCCCAATGTAGTTGCTGTTGGCGAGCAGGCATGTTGACCAAAGTGCATGGGTTTTCCTTTAAAATGCATCACTGCCGGATACTCATAAACTGGTTGAGAATTGGTTCCAACATTGCGAAGAAGCAGGACTGCAGCTCCAGCTCGATTCATGGACCAGGGCACTCCGCGTTCCGGTTCCGGAAATGTAGCATGGCGTGGTGTACCAATTAACAAGTCGATCTTGCCATTTCCATCCCAATCCACCAGTTCGAATTTTGCGCGACCTTTACCACCTGCTTTCAAAAAATTGGCGTTTATCGTTTCGCCATTCTCCATCAGCAGTTTTCCCCCATCTTCAAGATTGTATTTGTCATGTTGCCAATACAGATGAACATCATCGTCAGTGTCAAGTGTAATATATGCCATGCGTTCATCAAGTAATCCAGCGCCCGGCCGTGTTCGCCAGGTCCCGGCCAAATGAAGTGACTCCAGGTATAATGATTTTGGCAATGATAACTTCGGCTCAGTTCTTGTTCCCACGTTAATGTAGACCGTGTGCATTCCTCTGGCATCGTTCATCACTATGTCCAACAAGCCGTTTTGATTCCAGTCTACGACTGTCGGGCTCGTATACCCCCAATGTGCTTCAGGTGGCCCCTGAATACTTCCCCGATACCCTCCTTTAATAAGCACAGGCTCTCCACCTGATTCAAGATGAACTGCGGGTGCAAATTCAGGAGCTTCATTTGTTCCGTGATTCTCAAAAAAAACCAAATCACCGGCTGCATTCCCTGCGACGATATCTAATGTTCCATTTCCGTTCCAGTCAACTACATTGGGGACAATCAGCGATCCTTTATATAATTTGGCAGACTCCTGTTGAACTTCCATAAGTTCTCTGTAAACCGGCTGCCGGTTTTTATCATCCAGTCCCTGAAATTTATAATAAAACATCCCGCCTTCTCCACTTGCTATAAGATCCACTGCTGAGCCATCTAAAGAAGGGTAGACCAGCATATTCATCCATACAGCCGGATGTCGGATCGCTACTCCGTTTTCTGATATAACCGGTTTTTTTACAACATTCAGCAGAGAGTCCGTTGTTGCACCTTGTAACACAAAAAATCCTCCCAATTTTGTGCCATAGAGCAATTTAGCAGTCTCTAACTCTTCGGACTGAATGATGCCCAAACTAAAAATACCAAACAAGCCACCTTCTTCCAT
>RECI01000148.1 GCA_007694095.1 Balneolaceae bacterium
AAAATCCGGGCAGGGTGAAATCACCTGGTTCCTTGATGAAAAGTCGGCGAAGCTGCTAAAGAATCTGTCAGAATGATATAAATAATCATTATTTATTACGATAAATTTTTCTCTGAAATATGATAGATAGAATCGCTCTGCTTACTTAAATCCGAAAGTATTCACCAAAATGGATATAGCACAACCTGAAGGTAATACTGAAGTGACACCTTGCTCATTCTGCCCGGTCTTTCCTTATTTTTTAATAATTACTACAATACACCAGACTATCATATTCGGCAATCTGTTTTCAGACTTCCATTTACAGAAGTATTTATCAGACAGCTTCCATGCTTATCTGAGCCATTTTTTCTCCCATTTGCACGGATGGAACCGATACGGGATCACCGCCGGCATTACGAATCAGTTCGTCCTCGTATTCATTCTGTGTTAAGACATGGATGGCGCCAAGGTAGTTTTTTTTTCGAAGTTGCTCAACAATGAACACCTTTGTATAGATATCCCCTGACATGGCAAGAAGTATGTTCCTCAGCTTTGGCATGTCGAGTTCTTCCCAGAAAAAAGCATCCTGGGCATCCGCATAAAGCACCCTGCATCCTTCATTCATCATAGCCTTGACCCGGTCGGGATTGATATCGATACCCACTGCGGATTGACCTTTATCTTTGAAAAGTTTTAGCGCCGCCTGGCCAGTCTTTCCAAGCCCGATCACAAGGTATTTCGCTGCACCAAGGGATACAGGCTGGTGGTCGGGATGTTTCACATTCCGTTCATACTTACGCAAGAACGTATTGAATCGCTGCCAAATCGTGTCTTCATATCTCATCAGCACCGAATTGATCACATACGAAATTGCGGTAAGCAACCCCAGCACTACGATCAGCTCTGCCGGAATAATTCCGGCAGCAGCAGCTACAGCGCCGGCAATCAGAGTAAATTCACTGTAAGCAGTCAATGTAACCGTTGAGAGAAAACCGGTTCTCGCCCGAAGCCTGAATGCGATAAAGAGTCCAAAAAAGAGAGCAGCTTTTAGCGGCAACAACAAAAGCAGAACTCCAATGTAGTAAAAACCGTCAGCACCCGGCAAGCCGCCGAGTCCGATCTCCAGAAAAAATCCAACCAGGAATGCCTCTTTAATGCCCCATATCTTTTTCTCAAGCTGATCGGCTTTGTCGTCATTAACCAAAAGCATACCCATTACCAGTGCACCCAGCTCACCGCTTAGATTCACCAATTCGAACAACGCGCTTCCACCCACGGCCAGTGATAGCGCCATCAGTAGTAAAAGCTCTTCCCGTTCCACGATGTAAAGGAGCCTGGACAAGATCGGGCGAATCAGAGGCAGCCCGAGCAGAATAACTGCCCAGGGTGAGGGAACTCCGCCACCAGCATATGCAATGATACCGATTGCCACCAGATCCTGGACAATCAGAATACCGATTGAAAGACGGCCATAAAATGATCCAAGTTCATTTCGTATTTCGAGGCCTTTGGCCGCAAGTACAGTACTGGAAAACCCGAGCGTAATGGCCACAATGATGGAAGCTTCCAAACTGAGGCCAAAATATAGGCTTACCGGTATAAATATGGCAGAAGAAATCAACAGGTGAATGAGCCCCACACCCAATACTTCTCTCTGCAGTATATTCTTCAGGCTGATGTGTAAACCTACAGTGAACAACAGAAAAATTACCCCTAAATGGGCTAATTCATGAAGCATATATCCGGGCTCATACGAAGTAAACGAAAGCGCGAGTCCCGCCAGTAAATACCCCACCAGCGGCGGAATATGATACTTGTTAAGCAGGAGCCCCAACAGAAAAGCCAGTCCAATCCAAACGATGTCCATAAAGAGAAGATGAAATAATTACGTAATTCAGGGGTTGTCTTTTATTCCGGTCGGTAAAGTATGAAAGTTAACGTTCATATTTAAGAAGTTGATGGAACACCGCCATTTTCTAAGTAAGAACAACGAGATTACCCGGCTCCCAGTCATTGGAATTGATTGCCTGCCCGGCTTACAACTTTCCGTCTGCCATTTGGCTATGGGCATAATCCACCGCTCTTGCAGTGAGTGCCATATAGGTGATGCTGGGATTTTGGGTGCCGGCGCTGGTCATACAGGAGCCATCAGTGATAAACACATTGGGCACCTCGTGCATCTGGTTCCAGCGGTTTAAAACGCTGGTATTCGGATCATGCCCCATTCGGGCGGCACCCATTTCATGGATGGCAGCTCCAACTGCAGTAGCGTTATTTGTTGCAACGATATTGATACAACCGGCGGCTTCCAGCATTTCTACCGCACATTGAACGCCATGTTCGCGAAGTTTTTTCTCATTCTCGCGCAGCGTGGCATCAAATGTAATGATGGGTATGCCGTATTGATCCGTTTTGTTAAAATTGAGGTACATCCGGTTTTCATGATAGGGCAGCAGTTCACCGAAACAGGTCATCCCGATGTGCCAGGCACCCGGCTGAAAAACGATATCTTTCAACTCTTCACCAATCACACCCTCCGGGAATTGGGGTATACGGCGTGCTGATCCCTGGTATCCGAAGCCCCGCAAGTAGTCACTTCTTTTCGTCTCTTCATCAATGTTGGTAAATCTTGGAATGTAAAAACCAACCGGTTTGCGGCCGGAGTAATAGGAGTTTTCCAGTTTTGGAAGGATACCTGATGCGCCCATTCCGTAGTGATGATCCATCATATTATGTCCCAGTTCACCGCTTGAATTGCCCAGCCCATTTGGGAAGGTTTCCGATCGGCTGTTCAGCAAAATGGCTGTTGAACCTACCGTGCTGGCGTTACAAAAAATGATGCGCGCCGATATTTCCATCTCCTGATTGGTTTCAGCATCAATCAGGCGCACACCGGTGGCTTTCCCGGTGGCTGCATCGTAAACAATCTCTTTCACAATACTGTGGGGGCGAATTGTCAGGTTGCCCGTTTCCTCTGCCACCGGAAGGGTCGCCGACTGGCTGCTGAAGTATGCACCAAAAGGGCAGCCGCGCCAGCACCGGTCTCGAGAAACACACCGTCCGCGGCGCCCTTTATGCACCTCCGGATTATATTCGGTGAGATTGGCCACCCGCCCGGGTGTAACCACTCGCCCGGGATATAATTTGGCAACCGATTCACGTAAATGTTGTTCGGCACAATTGAGGGGAAAGGGTTTTAAAAATTTCCCGTCGGGAACCTGTTTCAGCCCTTCCGCCTGACCGCTGATACCTACAAACGTCTCTACATAGTCGTACCAGGGTTCAATATCTGCATAGCGGATGGGCCAGTCGATAGCGATGCCTTCTTTTTTGTTGGCTTCAAAATCGAGATCACTCAGGCGATAACAGTGGCGCCCCCACATCAGTGAACGGCCGCCCACATGATGCCCCCGAATCCAGTCGAAGCGTTCGTCTTCATCATAAGGATATTCATCGTCTTTGTTCACCCAGTGTTTATTATCCTGGCGAACCCACCAGCTGAGTCGGTTCTGTTTTTTGTAGTGTTTCTCAATCTCATCACGTGGAACCAGGTTTTGATATGGCAGATCCCAGATATCATCATTTACTGTAGGATAGCTGCCATGATTTACCATCCTGCCGCGTTCAAGTACCAGGGTTTTGTAACCTTTCAGGCACAACTCCATAGCTGCATAACCGCCGCTTATTCCCGAGCCAATTACGATGGCATCAAATTCTGATGAGTTTGTTTTGTTCATTTTTAAATTGCCCACGCTCTGTTTCCGACATCATCTACTGAAATACACGGTTCATAATCTCCCGGTACAGGCAGGTAGTTGAGATAATTTTTTCCAATTTCTTCTGTTGTGAGGTAGTAAGCTATCACCTGTTGTTTCAACTCCCGGTAGGCGCCCCGGGCATTTTCAGTCTCGCTGATACGGCTGAGCTCCAGGTTCCGCAGGAGTTCAACCCGGTCAGCCTGCCCGAGCTGCCGGAAATTCAGGTCAGCCAGATGGTTTTCCAGCTCGCCCCATTGTATTCTGAAATTGGTTTTAAACTCCATTTCAAAAACCAGCCCGATCATGGTGTCGATTGTATGGTGTACATTCACATCGGTAGCCGATGGGCTGTCGGTTCGGGGCAGAATCGTATCGGCCAGCAGGGAAACCAGTTCAAACTGACCGGGATCAAAAAAGTGCAGTTCCGAAACTTCTTCTGCCGGCGATGAGCACCCTGATAAAAAGACTGAGGCAAATGAAGCCGACACAGCACCGCCAGTTAACAAGGCAGTGTATTTCAGCATTGTTCGTCGATTCATTGGAGTTTGACTCATGATGTGTTGACTGGTTAATATGCGGATGCGATTTCAGTACGTGCAGATATCACGATGTGAATTATGACTGATACCCATAAAACTCAATGTAGAAAAAAATATTAATTTAATTCTGCCACTATTTTAATGGAATCAGCTTATGACTGTTTTCTGTGGTGCGGAATCATAAGAATTTGAGATTTGGAATTTGGAATTTGAGATTTTGTGCTTAAAATACAAGATTTTACTTAACTGCCAACTGCCTCACACATACGAGCCCTCCGAGTATGTAAGCTCATAACTGTGAGAATAGATTTCAATGATATTACCAAAGGGATCTTCCATATAAACCATTTTAAAAGGCTTATCGCCCGGATAGTATTCTCGGATTGGCATTCTTTGCTTTCCGCCTGCTTCGACTATTTTTTGTGCAAGGCCTTCAATATCCGGATCCTGAACACAGAAATGGAAAATTCCTGTTTTGAACGGCTCAAACACTGCATTTTTTGATGGTTTTAAAGGAAACTCAAACAGCTCAATGCCTACTTTATCACTCGTTGAAAGGTGTGCAATCCTAAATGTTTCCCACCCGGTGCCAAACACATCAATACACATTTTGCCGATGGCTGTTTCATTTTCTTCCTTCACGGATACAGGTCCCATCAGCAGGTACCACCCCATAACTGAGGTATAAAATGAGATCGCTTTGTCAAGATCGGGCACTGTAATGCCGATATGGGAAAATGCGCGGGGATAAGTATTCTTCATAATAAATCAAATTTTTGGTTTCTGCATTATCAGTTGGATTGAATGTAAAAGCAGGTTGTTCCGTATGGCATGTCTGTCAGCAATGATTTCAATTATTGTAAATCCAAAATCTGAAGATTTACTGTATAACTCAAATTACCCCTTTCGTTTTTTGACTACCCATACTACAACCATCACGATCAACACCACACCAAAAACCGGCCAAACCCACAGCGGCAGTGTATTAACCATGATTTGGCGGCCGGATGTATCCTGGTATATGGCTGGAATTACCGGCAGCCCGTCATCACCGGGTGGGTGGGATTTGGTGTATTCGAGCAGAGCCTGCCACAACTTAAGCTGGCTGCCGTTTTTCATGATAACGGCATCCTCCAGTGCCAGCGGTTCACCATCTTCGTTTTTGAATTCGATACTAAGCTGCGGCACCACTTCACCCACCATCGGCAGAAAACCGGCGATGTAGCGATCGGTTACCACATGCAGCAGTTCTTCACTGTTGCGGCTGATGGGGCGCCAGGTGCCATCGTCCAGTTCCAGTTCAGCACTTAGCACTGCCCGCGATGAAGGAATTGGCGTATCGGCAAACGGTATCGTCAATACTACTGCCCGGTTCGGATCATATATTTTGCGCAGGCCGGAATACTGCAAAAAATAGGTGTTATCCATAAGCCCGGAAAGCAGCACGGATACCTCCAGTGCACGACGCACTTCCCTCTCCGTAAGATAGAATGAAACCAGCGGGTATCCGGGATTGCCATCTGCACCTGACCCAAGCCCGGATGCCATCACAAGATCGTAAAAGGAAATGAGGCCTACCGACCATTCTTCTTTCCCCGGTGTGATATTTGCCCTGATTGCCCCGTTTGCCTGCACGGCCAGGTCAACACGTTTTCCGAGAGCGTTTTCGGCTGCCATTTTCATTGCATCGGTTATATAATTGCCGATGGCTGTTTCACGTTGATACCTGCCTCCCGTAATGGCAAATTCCGATCGGGCAACCGGCTGCGTAATATCTGTCACTATTCCGCCGGTGAGTTCAGAAACCCAGGAATTTAAAATAGTTGTGTACTCCTCAACTTTTTCCCTGATGCCTTCATGAACCGGTACCGTATGATCCAGTGGCTGAAGAAACGGAGTATCATGTTCATTGTTTAATACCCGAACCCGTTGTTCGGCAGGGAGCCATTCCAGCTCCAGAACGCCCAGATAATGAAGGTAGCTGCCGGCCTGAACGATCACCGTTTTTCCTTCGATAACAGGCTCGTAAAGCGTTGTGTGGCTGTGACCTCCCACAATCACGTCGATTTCGGGTATTTCTTGTGCCAGAAGTCTGTCTTCATATAATCCAGAATGATTAACAGAAATCAGGATATCCGCACCTTCCTGAATCAACTGCTCCACGGCATTTCTGGCTGAACGGACCGGATCCTCGAAATTTACCGGCCCCGGCTCGGCGGTTTTGTTGATGGCATCATCCCCCAGCAGCCCGAAAATACCAACCTTCAGGCCGTTTTCCAGTTCTTTGATGTAATGGGTTTTGATGCCCATTTGGCTGAGGGGATGATCAGGCGGCGGACGCGTGTTTGTGCCGAGTATCACGGTTTGTGATGATGCTTCGGGGTAACCGGCCGCTTCAAGGTACTTTGCAAACACATCAGCACCATAATCGAATTCATGGTTGCCTATAGTAATGGCATCGTATCCTATATCCTGGAATAGTTTCAGCTCCGGGGCCATCCCTTCCATAAGCGGAAACCAGCCGAATGCCGGCCCGCCCAGGATATCACCGCCAGAAAAAACAAGTACCGGTTCGTTCGTTTCCGCTTTTTTTTGTTTGATGAAGTCAACAGCCCCTGCCAGCCGGGCAAACCCGCCCCGTGCGGAATGTTCCCGTTCAGGATGAAAATTCACTGCCGGATGAGGGATAAGGTGTGAATGCTCGTCATTAGTGTGGAGAATCGTAAAAGGGAGTCCCTGCTCTCCGCTTTGCGCATAAATGTGAAAAGGTACAGTGAACAGAACAACGAGAACGGCGAACTGAATTTTTTTCGAAATCCGGTACATTGTAATTTTGAGTAATTTCCGGTTTTAAGTAAGCTAATTGGAATGTATTTTTCAATAATCCTGCATTTGCCATACAATCTATCAAATATTAGTTCATGAATAAAACGGCTGTTTCTATTAGTTCTTTTTGTTTATCACTCCTTTTTACACTCCAGGTATTTGCACAGCTGCAATCACCCAATGAATTTTTAGGCTATGAACTCGGAGAACGGTGGACCCTCCACCACCAGGTACTCAGCTATGTGAAGCATGTTGCCGAAGAATCAGAGTATGTCACCATTCATTCGTATGGTACCACCAACCAGCACCGTGAACTCGTATACCTGATAGTTTCGAGTCCTGAAAATCACGCCAACATTGAAGAAATCCGTCAGAACAATTTACGCCTCACCGGCCTGGTATCCGGCGAGCCAACTGCCAACAAAAAAGGCATTGTATGGCTGAGCTACAATATACACGGGAACGAAACCTCAAGCAGTGAGGCGATGATGAGAACCTTGCATGAGCTTGTTCGCCCTGATAATCCCGGTCCAAAAAACTGGCTCGAAAATACTGTGGTAATCATCGATCCCATGGTAAATCCCGATGGACGCGACCGGTACGTGAACTGGTTCAACCAAATGCTCGGTGCTGAGCCAAACCCCGACATTCGTGCGCGGGAGCATCACGAACCGTGGCCGGGAGGACGCTCCAATCACTATCTTTTCGATTTAAACCGCGACTGGGCATGGCAGATTCAGCAGGAATCCAAATACCGCTACAAAATTTATCGCGAGTGGTTCCCCCACATCCACGTAGATTATCATGAACAGGGCTATGATGCACCCTATTATTTTGCACCGGCTGCCGAACCTTTTCACAAAGCCATTACCGACTGGCAGCGGGAATTCCAGACCATGATCGGCGAAAACCACATCAGCTATTTTGACAAGGAAAACTGGCTCTATTTCACCCGCGAACGGTTCGACCTTTTTTATCCAAGCTACGGTGACACGTGGCCCACATTTCACGGTTCTATCGGGATGACCTACGAAATGCCGGGCCACAGTCTCGCCGGGCTGACCATCAATATGCCGGAAGGCGGGGTGCTGACACTATCCCAAAGGCTTTTACAGCATCATGTTACCGGCATGAGTACCATAGAGACGGCTTCACGAAATTCGGAAAGAATGATCAGCGAATTTCAAAAGTTTTTTGATGATGCACGGAATAATCCATCAGGCCAATACAAAACTTTTGTCGTTAAAGCCGATAATAATCAAGACAATATTTATCACTTGCTCCGCTACCTCGATACAAAACAGGTACGGTACGGTACATCCGGGTCAGCCAGGAATGCCAACGGCTTCAACTATTCAACCGGGGAAACAGATCGGGTTTCCATTTCACCGGATGATATCCTCATTAGCGTTTACCAGCCGCAGGGCAACCTGGTGCGGGTATTTTTTGAACCCAACCCGGAACTTGCTGATTCGCTCACATACGACATCACCGCCTGGGAAGCTCATTACCGCTACGGGCTTGACGGATATGCACTTGAAACGAGAATTAACCCGGATTACAATATTTCAGCGGAAGATTTTCGAATCGCACAATTCACTGGGTCGGATTCTCCATATGCTTATTTGCTGCGATGGGAGTCGATGGATGATGCCCGTTTTCTTGCACATATCACTAAAGAGGGTGTGAACACCCGCTTTACGCAGGTTCCTTTCGAGATTGACGGGACCGCGTTCGGCAGGGGTTCGCTGGTTATACCGAGGCGTACGAACAGCCACCTGGACGGCCGGTTTGATGATATTATCCGCGAAGCGGCAGAAAAGCACCGTCGATCACTTCATGGTGCCACTTCCGGGTTTGTGACCACAGGATCCGATTTCGGATCGGCAAACCTGCGGTTTATTGCACACCCAAAGGTGGCCATATTGCTGGGTCAAGGAACATCATCACTCAATGCCGGCGAAATCTGGCACTATTTTGACAAACAACTGGGCTATCCCGCCACGTTGATTCATTCACACCAGATTATGTCTGCAGATATAAACCCGTTTAATGTGCTGGTGCTGCCTTCAGGATCTTACAACAATATTTTGACGGATACAGCCATCGAAAAAATCAGTGCATGGGCACGAGACGGTGGCACCTTGATTGTATTCGGGGAGACCAATTCCCTTCTTGCCGGACGGGATGGATTCCTGTTGGAACGAAAAATACAGGATAGCAGCGCTGAGGAGCCTTCTTTCGATGAGCAGCTTCAACCGCATGGTGACAGCGAACGGCGAAGTGCAAGCAGCCGCACACCGGGCTCCATCTACAAAGTTACTATGGATTACACGCACCCACTGGCCTTTGGGTACGGCGAACATTATTTCTCACTGAAATCAAATGCCTCGGCTTACAACTATCTCGATGAAGGGGTCAATGTGGGCACTTCCCGCGGTGATGCACACGTCAGCGGATTTGCCGGTTACAGAGCAAAACAACAGCTTGAAAACACGCTCAATTTTGGTGTTCAGCCACTCGGAACCGGTCAGGTTGTCTTTTTTGCAGATAACCCGCTTTTCCGCGGTTTTTGGGAAAATGGAAAACTGTTGATGGCGAATGCAGTGTTTATGGTGCGAACCAGGCGGGATGAACTATAGAGATCAGTAGTGTGGGAAGGCGATTGCAGAATAGCCCGCATTTCACTTTGTGAGAAATGCGGGCTATGCCCACCTTATGCCTATACCTTACCAACTCTCATTTTAAATAATGCTGCGGCAATTTCAATGGGTGTGAATTCGCTCTCGGCAAGCGGCTCGAGCTGCTCAATGTAAGGGCGCAATCCTCCCGCTTCCAATGTTTCGATCAATTCTTCGTAATGGGCATCAATTTTTGATTGTTCCACATCGTGCATAGAAGGCATGGGAATTGGCTGAAGCCGGGTGCGTATTACTTTTTCGATAAACTGAATTCGTTTCCTTTTTCTGCCAGAGGCAAATGTGATTGCCACTCCGGTTTTCCCGGCGCGTCCTGTTCGCCCGATACGGTGCACATAATATTCGGGGTCCTGAGGAATATCGTAATTGAATACGATATCGATGTTGTCCACATCCAGCCCCCGTGCCGCCACGTCGGTGGCAACAAGCATATCAATCCCCCTGTTTCTGAACTTGTTCATCACCTTGTCGCGAACAATCTGGGTCATATCGCCATGAAGGGCATCTGCCGAATACCCCCTGGCTTGAAGCTCCTCTACAAGGGTGTCGCACAGTCTTTTGGTGTTACAGAAAATCAGGGCCAGTTTAAAATTGCCGATATCCATTACACGGGAAACGGCTTCCGTCCGAACTGAATCGCGCACTTCCATGATGTATTGTTCAATACCCGGGGCGGTTTCCGTTTTTCCTTCCACTTTGATCATTTCAGGTTCTGTCATCCAGCGATTCATGATCTGACGAATCGGTTTCGGAACCGTTGCTGAAAACATCACAGTTTGTGATTTTCCATGGCTGAAACTGAGGATTTCTTCGAGATCTTCACGAAAACCCATATTCAGCATCTCATCAGCCTCATCAAGAACCACCAATTTAAGTGCACCGAGTTTCAGCGTTCCCCGTTTCAGGTGATCGATGACCCGGCCCGGGGTTCCAACCACGATCTGGGCACCTTTTTTGAGGGCTTGCAGCTGGCGGGCAATTGGCTGTCCGCCATAAACCGGAACTGTGAAAACGCCGTCAATATACTTTGCAAGTTTGATCAGCTCACCCGTAACCTGGATTGCAAGTTCGCGTGTAGGGCAGAGGATTAAAATTGAGGGTGTTTTAGAACCTCTGTCGGCCATTTGAATGGCAGGAATGCCAAAAGCCGCTGTTTTGCCGGTTCCGGTTTGAGCCTGGCCTACAAGGTCGCGTCCCGACAGAATAGCAGGGATACACCGGTTTTGAATGGGAGTTGGCTCCTCAAAACCCATTTCAACAACGGTTTGAAGGATTTTGGGATCTATTCCCAAATCTGAGAAAGAATTGATGTCCATATTTTTGGTAAAAAATTAGTGTGAAACGTCTCCCTCACAAATCATCGCTCTCGAATTATAGGGCTGATTATATCCCCAAAAAAATATTTTACAGAAATTCAGAAGAGATCTGCCAAATAGAGACAAAATTTATCGAATGGAAAAAACGCATAAATTGAATGTTAAAGGTACAAAGAAAAATTGGATTTATTGGGGTTCTGAAATCTGTTTTTCAATCAGAGCGTATGTGTTTCGAAAATAAAATGTTTTTTTATTGCCGCAGCTGGCTCAGATTTTCACAGAGGGTTTTATCTGTGTTCATGAGTGTCATCTCTGTGGCAAACTTCTATCCCTGCAAAATAATTTTGGCGATTGTCTGAAGCTGCATATTGGATGTGCCCTCGTAGATTTTTCCGATTTTGGCGTCGCGGTAATATTTTTCAACCGGGTATTCTTTTACATAACCGTACCCGCCAAAGAGGTCAATTGCCATGGAGCTTAGTTTTTCGGCAACTTCAGCACTGTAATATTTAGCCATGGCCGCTTCTTTCAGGAACGGCAGCCCTGCCTCTTTGATTCGTGCGGAATTATAAACCAGCAGCCTGGCCATTTCCAGTTCCGTTGCCATCTGGGCAAGCTGGAACTGAACTGACTGGAATTCCGAAACAGCCCTGCCAAACTGTTTGCGTTCCTGAGTATAGGCCAGGGCTGCATCATAGGCACCCTGTGCAATACCAATCATCTGTGCACCAATGCCAATGCGCCCCTCATTCAGTGTTTCGATGGCAACTTTATACCCTTTGCCAACCTCACCAAGGATATTCTCTTTTGGCACCCGCACATCTTCGAGCAGTAATTCACAAGTTGAACTGGCCCGTATTCCCAATTTATTCTCTTTCTTTGAGATGGAAAATCCGTCCATGCCACGCTCAACAATAAATCCGGTAATCCCTTTATAACCCAAATCGGGATCAATGGTGGCAAACACCAGAAAAATATCCGCTTCGGCAGCGTTGGTAATCCAGAGTTTGGTGCCATTTAGTATGTATGCGTCCCCATCCTCTTTCGCGTTGCATTTCAGTGCAAATGCGTCGCTGCCCGAGCCCGCTTCACTGAGGCAGTAAGCCCCCACTTTATTTGTGGCCAGTTGAGGCAGAAAGCGTGAGTTCACCTCCTCCGAACCCCAGCGCAAAAAGGCGTTGTTAACCAGTGTGTTTTGCACATCCATAAAAACACCCACAGACGCATCAACCCTCGAAATCTGTTCGATTGCCACGATACCCATAAAAAAAGTGCCTCCGGCACCCTCATACTTTTCAGGGATTTCTATGCCCATGAAACCCATTTCAAAAAACATCTTTATCAGGCCGGGATCTAGTTTTGCCGCTTCATCCATTTCATGTACCTTTGGCCTTATGATGGTATCTGCAAATTCAGCAGCGGCATCTTTCAGCATTTGTTCATCTTCGGTAAGCTGGGTAAGAGGAGCAATTCGATGGTTCCTTTCAGTCATTTTATAAGCAGGTTGTTTATTGAATAGTTTTTCCGGTAATCAAGATAGGAATTTGTAAGCGCTTTTCCGCAATATCACGTTATGATTTGTTAGGGAAAGTAGCACTGCATTCCTATTTTACATGCATCATTTGCGTTTATTAATTAATCAATTAAGCAGATTTAATATCGTGTCAACACACCAGGCAGAAAAACTGTTTTCGGAATTTCAAGCCGCATCAAAAGAGGATTGGGAAGAGCTTATCAAGAACGACCTGAATGGAGCTGATTACAGGGAAAAACTGATGTGGGATACCATGGAAGGTTTTTCCCTCCCACCGTTTTCTACAAGTGATGATTTCATAAAAAAAGAGAGTACTGCTTCACACATTCAAACAACTGCATGGCTGTGTTGTGAATTTGTGACAGAAAGCCCGATCTCAAAGGCAAATGAGGCCATCAGAAAAGCCCTTGAGGGTGGTGCCGATGCCTGCCTGATACGATCCGGTATCACGGCTGACCCGGATCAGGATAATTACAAGATGACAGGGGTGCCGATTCAGTCCCAGGCAGATATGGAGAAATTGATTGAAGGAATAGAACAAAAAGCGGAATTGATTTTTGATTGCGGTATGGCGTCCCCTGCCATGATTGCGATGCTCAGCAACTGCGAAGGGCACAGGCTGCGAAGTTCGGCCGTTTTTGATCCGCTTACTGAAGCTGCAAAATCCGGGACCTTTCCTGTTCAGTTAGCGGATATCAAAAATATGATACAAGATTTGTGTGAACATGCCGGCCCGAATATCCTCTGCGCGGATGTTGCTTTTTACCATAATGCCGGGGCAACGATTATTCAGGAACTGGGAATTGCACTTGCCCTTGGCAGTGAATACCTGGCCATGTCAGATGAAAAGTTAAGATCAAAAACTGCGGATAACTTGTTTCTGAAGCTGGGAACAGGGCCGTTCTTTTTTCCGGAAATTGCCAAGTACCGGGCTATCCGCACACTTTGGCCAAAAATGCTGAATGCTTACGGGATTAATAATCCTAAACCTCTGCGAATCTTTGCTGAAACGGGAAAAACCAATAAAACCATCTCCGATCCCTACAATAACCTGCTCCGTAGTGTTACAGAAGCGATGAGTGCGGTAACCGGCGGTGCTGATATCCTGATGGTATATCCGTTTGACAGTGAATCAGGAGAAACAGATTATTTTTCTTTACGGATCGCGAGAAATATCCAGCACATTTTAAGGGAAGAAGCTCACTTCAACAAGACGGACGATCCCTCATCCGGCTCGTACTATATTGAAATGCTAACAGAGAAAATTGCCAGTGAGTCCTGGAAATATTTCCAGCAAATCGAAAGTCAGGGTGGTTTTTTATGTGTACTGGAAAACGGTTTCTTACAGCGGGAGATTTCAGGATCGAGAGAAAAAAAAGAGAATGAATATGCTGCAGGCCGGCGCGTGTTGATAGGAACGAATCAATTTCCCGATCCCGGGCAGAAACTCAGTACCGGCAGCAACAACGCACCCGCGGTTACATTACACACAAGGCCTGATTTTGTGCATAATGAACCGTCTGATGGATTCAATTTTATGCATTATAAAAAAGCTTTTGCTTCCGGAGCGGTGCTGGGCGAGCTGATCGGTGAATTGTATAAACATGGTAAGGAGATGTTTTTAGCAATTGAAGAATTCCGGGCAGGTGCCGCTTTTGATGAAATAAAACTCAGGACTCAAACCCGGATAACGCAATATGGAAGAAGGCCTTGTGCCAGGCTTGTACCCGTCGGAAATGCAAGATGGAGAGATGCCAGGGCACAATTTTCCCAAAATGTATTTGAATGCGCAGGGTTTGAAGTCAGAAAAAGCGAAGGTTATGATCATGTGGATGAGGCAATCGCGGAAAAAGATAGCGGCACTGCTGATATCTATGTTCTCTGCAGTTCTGATGAGGGATACGATATGTTTACAGAAAAATTTTGCGGCCATTTTTCCGGAAAAGGGATCCTGATACTGGCAGTAAAACCTGCCGGTAAAGAAGAGATCTTCAGGGAGATGGGTGTTGATGAATTTATTTTTAAAGGGATGAACCTGCCAGCGTTCTTAATAAAAATCCAGGATACACTTAACACAAAGGGGGCAGGATGAAAAGGCCGGATTTTTCAAATATCGATTATGAAAAATTGGGGCTGCGGCAGGAACCTCCGGCCGCTGATATGTCGAAAGCCTGGCAAACACCGGAAAGTATCCCTGTGAAAAAGAGGTTTTATGAATCAGATACCGAAGATTTTGAACATCCCGGTTTTGCTGCGGGAATCCCTCCTTACCTGCGCGGGCCATATGCCACCATGTACACAGTACGGCCATGGACGATCCGTCAATACGCCGGTTTCTCCACTGCTGAGGATTCGAACGCCTTTTACCGCCGCAACCTCGCTGCGGGGCAAAAAGGGCTCTCTGTTGCTTTCGACCTCCCCACACACAGGGGGTATGATTCGGATCACCCTCGGGTAACCGGTGACGTTGGAAAAGCGGGAGTGGCAATCGATTCCATCCTGGATATGAAAATTCTTTTCGACCGGATTCCCCTCGATGAAATGTCAGTATCCATGACCATGAACGGCGCGGTGATCCCGGTAATGGCATTTTTCATTGTGGCAGCAGAAGAGCAGGGGGTTTCGCCCGAAAAACTGAGCGGCACTATTCAGAACGATATCCTCAAGGAATTTATGGTGAGGAACACCTACATCTATCCGCCGGAGCCGTCGATGCGAATCATCGGGGATATATTTGATTACACTTCCAAAAAGATGCCCCGTTTCAATTCCATCAGTGTAAGCGGGTATCACATGCACGAGGCAGGGGCAACGGCAGATATCGAACTCGCATATACCCTGGCTGACGGCCTTGAATATGTGCGGCAGGGTATAAAAGCCGGCCTGGATATTGACGATTTTGCACCCAGAATTTCATTCTTTTGGGCTGTCGGGATGAATCATTTTATGGAAATTGCCAAACTAAGGGCCGGACGCATGCTCTGGGCCAAACTAATTAAATCATTCAGTCCAAAAAATCCTAGGTCTCTTTCACTGAGGGCTCACTGCCAAACCTCGGGATACAGCCTTACAGAGCAGGATCCTTTCAATAATGTGGCGCGCACCTGCATTGAAGCGCTGGCAGCTGCACTGGGCCACACACAGTCGCTCCATACCAATGCACTGGATGAGGCCATTGCCCTTCCTACCGACTTTTCAGCCCGCATCGCCCGTAATACACAGCTTTTTTTGCTGGAAGAAACCGGAATAACGAAAGCAATTGATCCATGGGGAGGTTCATATTACGTGGAATATCTAACCGACAGGCTGGCAAGAAGCGCCTGGGACCTGATTGGTGAAGTTGAAAAACTGGGGGGGATGGCCAAAGCCATCGAAACCGGGATCCCAAAAATGCGCATTGAAGAAGCTGCAGCAAAAAAACAGGCCCGTATCGACAGCGGGATCGAAACCATTGTTGGTGTAAATAAATTCAGGTTGAAAAAGGAAGAGCCAATGGATATCCTTGAGGTTGATAATGAGAAAGTACGGCAGTCGCAAATCAGGCGTTTGGAAAAGCTGAAGTCCGGGCGGGACACAAATGCAGTTCAAAACGCACTGGATGCCATAACCCGGTGTGCAGACACTGGAAAAGGCAATTTGCTTGATCTTGCCGTTGAAGCTGCCCGGAAACGAGCTACGCTCGGGGAAATATCCGATGCGATGGAGAAAGTATTCGGGCGATATCGTGCAACCATTAAATCCATTACAGGCGTGTATTCTTCTGAAATAGATCAAAATGAAACATTCAGGAAGGCCAGGGAACTTTCCGACATGTTTGCAGAACGTGAAGGGCGCAGGCCCCGGATCATGGTAGCAAAAATCGGCCAGGATGGTCACGACCGTGGCGCCAAAGTTATTGCAACCGGTTTTGCAGACCTTGGCTTCGATGTTGACATCGGTCCATTATTTCAAACACCGGAAGAAACCGCAAAACAGGCAGTTGAGAATGATGTCCATATAATTGGAATTTCAAGCCTTGCTGCCGGACATAAAACACTGGTACCCTCGGTTATTGAAGAATTAAATAAAATCGGACGCGATGACATTATGGTAATCGTTGGCGGAGTTATTCCCAACAAAGATTATGCCTTTCTCTATGATGGGGGGGTTGCCGCAATATTCGGTCCGGGTACTGTAATTGCGGAAGCAGCTCAAAAAATCCTGAAAATTTTTTTGAAGGATGTTTAGCTTTTTGACCAACTAATTCCTAAATAATGTGTACTTATATAATGTGAGGTATATCATCAGACATCGCTCAATAAAACAACGCATGTTTTGAATGCTCCTATAACTGCTCTGCCAAAATTTCTGTTACTACTATTATTTTCTGTACTCATTCAAACCGGGATAACATCCGCACAAAATGAGCCAAACCCTTCCTATATCTACATTTCACCGGGAGATTTTGAAGATGGTGAAGTACTCAGAATAACTCAATTATCTCCATGGTTTTATAAAGCCGGTGATGATCCGGCATGGGCAAACCCCGATTTTATTTTGAATGAGTTTATTCATAATGAATGGCAGGAAACCGATTATTTGACCCGGCTTGATGTGATGCCGGTATTTGAGCCAAATGGTTATAAAGCTGTCGGAAACGTATGGTTTTTCAAAGAATTCAGGGTAGACTCTAAGATTATCGAAAAACCCTTTGCCATTACTGGAAAAATATATGGGGCACTTGAAATTTATCTGAATGGAAATAAAATTGGTTCCGCAGGGAAAATAGGCACATCTAGAAAAGATGAGGATCCAAAAGGGCATTTTCTTCCAATTTCTTTTCAATGGGATGATTCAGGGCAACAGTTCCTTGCCATTCGCTACTCATATCACACTCTCCGAGAAGCCGGATTTGGGTATGATTTGCTCGGCCTTGACTTGTATATTGGATTTGAGGACGATATTACTAAACATTTTGAGACCCGTACAGGCGAAAGAGGATTAAATTTAATTGCCCAGAGTATCTCCGCCGGTGCTTCTATTGTTCTGGGTATTCTGCTTCTGTTTCTATTTATTTTGTATCCTAAACAAAAACAAAATTTAATAGCAGCTCTTCTATTTCTATCGATATCAATGGGATCTATTGGCTTGCTGATAAGCTTTACTATTTGGGAGCTGCCGCAAGATCTTCCAACCATTTTCTTTTTTAACGGCCTGAGTCTTTCAATCAGCAGTTTTATAAATGTTTGGTTTGCACACACACTTACAAAGAGAAAATCGAGATGGATATTTTGGACCTTTGCCGTGTTATCCACCATCTTTGCCATTCTCACGTTTATTAATGCATTTATTGTCAATGATTTTGCTCTGATGTACTGGACAGTAAGTATGATCTATGTGGTTATCCACTTCACAAGGGCAAGAATTAAACATGGCATGAAAGACCTTGATATTATCCTGATTGGTCTCGCAATTTATCTCATAGCCTTCATAGTAATGGTTACCATGCTGTTAACCGGCCATATCGAACGTGCATCTCTTGTATGGCTGTCTGTAATCTCACTTCTTGTACCTGTATCCTATTCATTCTATCTGGCACGTGACATTGCAAGAACCAACGAACTTCTATCTATGAAACTTGATGAAAATCAGCGCCTTGCAGATGAAAAACTTAGGCAGGAACAGGAAAACAAAAGGCTGATTGAAACCCGTAAAGAAGAACTTGAGGAAGAAGTAAAAGCCCGGACTGCTGAACTTGCCGAGGCATATAAAAACCTTCAGGATTCACACGAAGATCTCAAAAATACACAGCAGCAGTTAATTCAGCAGGAGAAAATGGCCAGCCTTGGCCAGTTAACCGCCGGAATTGCCCACGAAATTAAAAACCCTCTTAATTTCGTAAATAATTTTTCTGATGTGAGCCGCGAACTCATCGGGGAGCTCAGGGAGGAGTTAGACCGCATGAAAAAGGATAAAAAAGTAAATCTCGAGGGTAGTTTTATTGAAGAAATTCTTGATGATATTGATGCGAATGTAGCCACCATAACCAAACACGGTAAACGTGCCGACAGTATCGTTCACGGGATGCTGCTTCATTCGCGCGGGAAAAGCGGTGAAAAAATGCCTGCAGATATTAATAAACTGCTGGACGAATACACCGATCTCTCGTATCATGGCCTCCGTGCGAAAGACCCCGACTTTAACGCTGAAATTGTAAAAGATTTTGATCCGTCAATAGGTAAAATTGAAGTAGTACCGCAGGATATCACCCGGGCTTTTTTGAATATCATCAACAATGGTTTTCAGGCGGCAGCTGAACATTTCAAAAAACAGGGGATTAAACAGAATGTTGAGCTTTCTGTAAAAACCGAGTTATCAGACGATAAGGTCATCATTCGCATCAAGGATAACGGCCCGGGTATTCCTGAAAAGATAAAAAATCAAATCTTTGAGCCATTCTTTACTACAAAAGATGCAGGTGAGGGAACAGGCCTGGGGCTATCCATGACCTATGACATCATCAAAACACACAATGGAACTATTGAGCTCCATAGCGAAGAAGGAAAAGGAGCCGAGTTTATCATCACACTTCCCGCCGGCAAATAGCACAATCAAACTAACACACTGTTGCTTATATTTGACCGAAGCGGTTTATGTAAAATGTCCGTAATCATTTATGCCATGCCTGATAACAATCATTTACATAATGAACTTTCCGATTCTGTCAATCCCGCTTATCATCAGAAACCGGGGAAGTTGAACAGTGCAAAAGAGTATGCAGACGGAATTCAAAAGGGAAACAGGGCTTTTCTGTCAAGAGCAATTACCCTCATAGAAAGCACAAAAAATGAATACCGGGAGCTGGGATATTCCATTTTGGAAAAATGTTACGATTCAACAGGAAACTCAATCCGGATAGGTATTACAGGGGTGCCGGGTGTCGGAAAAAGTACGTTTATTGAAAAATTTGGGACATACCTGATCGGGCAGGGTAAGAAAGTAGCTGTATTAACGATTGACCCAAGCAGCAGTGTTACAAAAGGGAGTATACTGGGAGATAAAACCCGTATGGAAACACTCGCGGTTCAAGAAAATGCTTTTATTCGGCCTACTCCCACTGCCGGTGCCCTTGGAGGAGTAGCCGGTAAAACAAGAGAGGTGATTCTGCTGTGCGAAGCTGCGGGTTTTGATACCATCATTGTAGAAACAGTTGGCGTTGGGCAATCGGAAATATCCGTGAAAACCATGGTTGATTTTTTTCTATTGCTGATGCTGGCCGGAGCCGGTGATGAGCTTCAGGGAATCAAGAGGGGAATTATGGAAACAGCAGATTTAGTAATCATTAACAAGGCAGACGGCCAAAACATCGAAAACGCCAATCGGGCAAGAAGTGACTATCAACATGCTTTATCACTGTTTCCCCCGCATCCCTCCGGCTGGAAAACACCCGTACAAACAGCGTCCTCAATCAAAAATTATGGCATAAATGAGGCCTGGGAAGTCATAAAAGAATATTATGAACAGGTGAATGGGAGCGGGTATTTCATAAATAACAGAAGAGAGCAGCTGGTATATTGGCTGCATGAAGCTATAGAGAGTGAACTGAAAACCCGTTTTTTCAGTCAGCCGAATGTAAGAAAAAAACTTGCCCAACTCGAAAATGAAGTGTTGTCGGGAAGCATGAACCCGGCACGTGCCGCGTCGGAATTGATCAAATTATCCCGATAGGTTCAGGAACTCTACATGATTTGATGTAAATTGATATTTAGATACAATTAATTGAATGCCCTAATTAACCGGAGGTAATCATTAAAAAGCTTAGAATACAAACTGCCAGTCAATTTGACAAGCTTGCCAGCAGGTACAACAGGGCTTACCGAAGTTACCTGAGGCATACTCACCGTGAAATGATGAAGCATCTGAAACTGGGCCACAACGATGAAGTTTTGGATATTAGTGCCGGAACAGGATTGTTGGCAGAAGAAATCGCAATTCAATTTGGTCCATTAAAGCGAATCGTCTTGAATGATCCATCAAAGAATATGCTTGCAGAGGCAAAATACCGCTTGCGTTATGTAAAGAATGTGGAGTTTACCTCCTTCTTTGCAGAGGAACTCTCCTTTGAAGAAAATTCTTTTTCAAATATCGTCTGCCTGAATTCATTTCACTATTATACAAACCAGCCCGGGGTTGTGGAGCAATTGATGAGAATATTAAAACCCGGTGGTACACTTTACCTGCTTGATTGGAACAGAAAAGGTTTCTTTATCTTTGTTAGTGCCGCCATCAAACTGTGGTCAAAAGAGCATATTCATGCCCGAAGTTTTGAAGAATTAAAAAATTTACTGACGGAACATGGATTTATACTTCGAAAACACAAAGAATGGAGCTATTGGTGGTGGAACTTCTGTTTTTTGAAATGTTCCAAACCGAAAAAATAAGAGCCGCCTGTTTTCAACAGGCGGCTTGAGATCTTACGGGATCTTATTATTTGATGTTTATTTTACGGCCTGCTTTTTCTTTTAATTTTGGTATAGAAATAGCAAGTACGCCATTTTCGTAGGATGCGCTGATTTTATCGGCATCGATAACATTTGGCAGTGGAAGTGAGCGGCTGAACCGGCCAAAACGGCTTTCCACCCTGTGATATCTCCTGCCGTTTTCTTCTCCTTCGTTGTATGAACGCCGTTCACCACTGATGGTGAGAACATTGTTGTTCAGGTTAATGTCGAAATCATTTTTGTTCATTCCCGGAAGCTCAACAGTTACTTCAAACATCTTTGCTGTTTCATAAACATTCAGCTCCGGAACGAATGAACCTTCTGACCATTGGAATGCATCATTGAAGATGTCATCCAGCCATGTGGACAGGCTGAAGGGTGAAGTAAAACGTGGACGCACGAGGGTTGGTGTTTCTTCTCTTCTCATCAACATAATTATAACCTCCTTAACAGTTTAATTAATGGTTAATAAGATTACAAAAATGAATAATGTTGTGAACTCACAACACTTTCATTTACATCAAAACCTGTGCCAATTGCTGTTTATGGTTTATCTCAAGGAGATGGGTGTGTTAAATACTGACATTTTTTAATCAGATATTTTCATTTTGACAGACGAGGAATGAAAAAACGGCAAACCGCAGATCGGGAGAACGACTGCATTAACTTTTTTGTAACCCAAGTTTTTTACAGATAAGTGCCAGGGTTTTTTTCTCTGATTCTGACAATACGCTGAACTCTTGTTTAATTTTTTCGAGGTGTTTTGGAAAAAACTCTTCAATAAATTTCTTCCCTTTTGGTGTAAGGTGTATCAAGACGGCCCGCCGGTCTTCGGGATCCTTTTTACGTTTTACATAACTGTTTTTTTCCAGGTTATCGATAACCATTGTAATATTGCCACCGCTTTTTAGCAGCTTTTCCCCGATTGTCCGTTGATTTAATGGCCCGAGGTGGTGCAGAACTTCAAGTGTTCCGAATTGGCTTACAGTTAAATCAGCGTCTGAGAGGTGGCGGTTAAGCCGGTTGTTAAGGGTTTCTGAGGCCCTCATCAACGTAATAAAAGCATTAAGTGTATTTTTTTCTGATTCTGTACCGGAGTAATGGGTTCCCATATGAAAACGTTTTTATTAGGTATATTGGAATATAGAATTTCTCGGTTTACGGAACACGTTTAAATCTGTAAATCAATCAAAATAAGGTATAAAAGCTCAAATTTTCAGTTAGTATCCCTTTATTTGGTCGGGTAGAGTTTGCGTTATTCAGAAATCAACCGGGCATATTTACGTTTGCCTACTTTCAGGTGCAGTTCATCTCCTTTTTTGAACGAGACTTCATAATTTGGATCACTGATTTTCTTATCATCCAGCGTTACACCACCCTGTTTCATCAATCTTTTGGTTTCACCGTTGCTTGGTGACAGGTTTGAATCAGAAATGATATCCATCAACCGGTAGGTGCTTCCCGGTTGATATGTAAATACAGGGGCATCATCAGGAATATTTTTTTTGATGATGGTTTGTTCAAAATGATTTTTTGCATCTGCAGCCGCCTGCTCACCGTGGTACATCCTTGTTATGGTAAAAGCGAGATCATGTTTTGCATTGCGGGGATCATTTGCAATCTTTGTTTTGATGGCAGAAAGTTCATTTGTTGAAACATCTGTAACCAGTTCAAAATATGGATAGATGAGTTCATCGGGGATAGAGAGGCATTTGCCATAGATTTCGCTGGCAGGCTCATCAATCCCGATATAATTGTCGTAAGATTTACTCATCTTCATGGTGCCATCTGTTCCAACGAGCAGCGGCATCATGAGGCACACTTGTGGTTCCTGGCCGTTACTTTTTTGCAGCTCGCGCCCTACAAGCAGGTTGAATTTTTGATCGGTTCCACCCAGTTCCACATCCGACCTCAGATATACGGAGTCCTGGCCCTGAGCAAGCGGATAAAGAAATTCGTGAAGTGAAATGGGTTCCTGGTTTTGATACCTTTTCGAAAAATCATCACGTTCAATCATCCTGGCTACTGTCAGTTTTGATGAAAGCTTCACAACATCCATAAACGTCATAGGCCCAAGCCAGTCAGAATTATCAACGATTGTGGTTTTCTCCTCATCCAGGATTTTTTTCGCCTGCAAAATATAGGTATCGGCATTTTCCTTAACCTCGTCGGCACTAAGCGGAGGGCGGGTTTTATTCTGGCCTGTTGGATCACCTATCATGGCTGTAAATCCGCCGATAATCAAAATAGCCTCATGGCCAAGATCCTGGAACTGGCGCAATTTTCGAAGGATAACCGAATGCCCCAGGTGCAAATCCGGGCGGGTGGGATCTACGCCAAGTTTGATTCTCAAAGGCTTGTTATCAGCCTTCGATTTTTTAAGTTTATTAATTAATTCTTCTTCAGGTACAATTTCAACAGTGCCGCGTTTGATTACGGCTACTTGTTCATCGACAGTGGGAAAATTCATGAATCTGGTTCGTTCTTGTCAAAAATAGGTAAAGTTCGCAATGTGTTATTCTCCCGTATCGATTTTTCAATAGTTTTTATAAAATTTTCGGTGTCGGGATAGACGAATGCAATCAAGTTGTACGCCATAGGTGCAAGATAAATAACTGAAGGGTAAGTAGCAGACTCGGCGCGGGTGGTTTCCTTAGGAATATTAAAACCGCTAAGAAGCAGCAATACAGCACTCACAACAATTGCGGACTTTGCGGTTCCAAAGATTAAGCCGGCTGCCTGGTTGATAAAGCCAAGCCGGATTATGTTAAACGCTTCTTCGAGCCAGAACGCTGCAACTTGTGTCACAGCCATAACGAGTATGAAAATCAAAATTCCGGTAACAAGCGTGGCATTATCCACGTTTTTTACAAATGGTGTTAAAAACCCCGAGACCGGCCCCATATATCGAAAAGCAACAAAAACCGCGATAATAATTCCGGCGATACCAAAAAACTCCTTGATAAATCCATTCAGAAAACCCCGGTATCCAAAGTAGGCAATCGGTACCAGGATGAAAAAATCAAGGACGTTCATTAGCTATAATTTTGAGAGTTCCTCTTTAACAATACTGCTGATAAGACTTCCTTCAGCCTTTCCTTTCAGTTTACCCATAAGGGCACCCATAACTTTACCCATATCACCGGGGCCGGATGCACCCATCTGGCTGATCTGATCCAGCACAGCGTTCCTGATTTCATCAGCACTCATCATTTCCGGGAGATATTGTTCGATAATGGAAAGTTCCTGTTTTTCCTGATTTGCAAGATCTTCCCTTCCGCCGCTTTCAAATTGCTCGATGGATTCTTTGCGCTGTTTTGCCGCCTTCATCAAAACCTCGATAATTTGCTCATCAGAGAGTGTGGATTCGCCTCCTTTACGTTCACTGATTTCTTTTTCGAGAATTTTTGCTTTCAGCGAGCGCAAGACCAGAAGCCGCCCGGAATCTTTGGATTTCATGGCCGATTTTAAATCGTCAAGAATTTTTTCTTTGATACTCATAAGAAATTTTAATTAGTAAAGTAATTTCAGAAAGTTAAGAAAGAATATTATTGTTTGGTACTCTCGAATTTGGCAGGGACTTAATCAATTGAGCAGTTGCATCAAGGTATAGAATCTATAAACCCGATAAACAACAAATCTATCTTTAACAGTATAACATAATTTTTGAGAGCGGAATATCTGTTCAGTTCAAAGTCATCCGGTAACAGATAGAACATAAACAAAAAAAGGTTTCATCTTTTGGGATGAAACCTTTTAAAAACACTTTATTGCTGAATCAGGTCTTATTTCTTTGAATAAAATTCTCTACGCTCTCCTGGTCAATCATCGTTTCTCTGAAAGAGTACTTGCCTCTGTCGTTCTTGTTCGAAATAATGACCTTTGCCATCTTACGGTGGGCAAACTTCAAAGATTTTGCCTCTTCTCCAAATACCTGTTTTTTAGCCATGGTTCTTAATTATTTAATTTCTTTATGAACAGTGTGTTTTCTCAAAACCGGATTGTATTTCTTCAATTCCATCCTCTGAGTTGTTGTACGACGGTTTTTAGTAGTAACGTATCTCGAGCTGCCCGGTTTTTCCGTACACTCAAGGATAACCTGTACACGGTTGCCTTTTGCCATTGATCTATACCTCTTTTAATAACGTTCCACTTTTCCTGGCATCTTTAAGTACAGCATAAATCCCTTTCTTGTTGATCGTTCTGAGGGTTTTAGCCGATACTTTCAATGTAACCCAGCGGTCTTCTTCCGGGATATAAAATCTACTTTTCTGTAAATTCAGATGAAAGCGGTGCTTTGTCTTGTTATTCGCTTTCGACGACCGGTATCCATTCATCGGTGATCTTCCGGTAATATCGTCTTTTCGTGCCATGATTCTTCCTGTTTATCTAAATTTTGATAGACACCAAAAATATGGGTAAATGTTTAAAATTTCAATAACTGTTTTCAAAATGTTTCTTAAAGATACCTGATTTCTGTACAATTTGATTTTTAGACACCGGGAATGGTTGTTTTTCTACTATTTTCGTTTAATCGTGCAGATTCATCTTCTCATCAGGATGCCATCGTCCAGATACCACACACTGTGTCATTACCATTAAATAAATTGGTTATATCATTATATCAAGCATTACGAAATAAGCTCAACAAAGATTAAAAGATCGAAGTTTTTAAAAATGAAAAAAGACTTCGGAAGTCTTTTTCGTCTATTGCTTAATGTGGGTTTAAAACACATTCATTGGGAAATGATTAAATAATTATGTAAATCATTTATCAAAGAAAAATTACGTGTGGTCTTATCAAAACCGGAGTGGCAGATCAATTTGAATGAAATATTAACTAAATAATTCAGATGGAATATAAAAACAAAAAATACCTGTCCGTTTATGGAATACGTCTTACAGGTATGATAGTCCTGTTCTTAATATGGGGAACAGATGGTTTAAGCCAGGTAATTCAGCCGCAATATTTCTCTATTACCGAAGGAGTTTCATCACCGGTTGTACAGACCGTTTTACAGGATAGCTACGGAATGCTGTGGATTGGTACAGGCAACGGGTTACAAA
This sequence comes from Balneolaceae bacterium, assembly GCA_007694095.1. Lineage (GTDB taxonomy): Bacteria > Bacteroidota > Rhodothermia > Balneolales > Balneolaceae > Rhodohalobacter. The sequence continues at coordinate 26,202 of RECI01000148.1, forward strand.
AGTATAATGGTCACAGATTTGAATCATTCAGAACCGTTTCCGGAAATCCCGGCAGCCTGCTGCACAATAATGTATGGGGGTTGATTGAGGATGTTGAGAAAAATCTCTGGGTGGCGAACGAACAAGGCATTTCTAAATACAACCGAAAGAAGAATGAGTTCATCAATTATAATATTGCCGAACAATTTAATATTTCTGGCCTCGAAGGTGGCAGGATTTTTAATTTCTATATAGACAGCCAGGACAAGCTTTGGGGTTTGGGGTTTCAGGCCGGCCTGCTATTCTATGATCCACAGTCAGATCAGTGGAACCGTGCTGACTATCTGCTGGATGATGTCGCGGGAACTATTAACACCGGTGATTTTCTATTAGGTTTTGCAGAAGACAGCAACAGACGGCTCTGGGCCGGATCCATAGGAAACGGCTTGCTCGTAAAAAACAGAACCGACAGCTACTTTAGTCCGGCCGAAATAGATGAGGGAAACCGAATTGATTTTACCACTCCCATTAATCACATCACTTCCCTTTATGCCGATTCTGCCAACATCATTTGGATTACAACAAGAAATGGAATCTACAAATACAATCCGGAAAGTACCGTTTTAAAAACCATCACAGAGTACGATTACTCCCAGGCTATTACGCTAAACTATTGGAATCGCATTTTACAGGATAACGAGGGAAATATCTGGATTTCAAATAACTTTCGGGGAATATTAAAATTCGATGGCATTTCAGACCACTTTGAGGAAATCACTGTTTCCGGCATTTCACGAGGTATAGATAACAGAATGGAGCTCGTTACAACGGATTTCACCATTGATAAGTCCGGCATTTTCTGGTTCGGAACGACTTCACTTGGACTCCTGAAATACAATCCTGTCGAAAATCCTTTTACTGTGTATACGCATGACAGTGCCACAGAGGGCAGCATCAGTTACAATGGGATATTTGGTATTCTGGAATCCAGCATATCCCCCGGAACGATCTATGTGGGAACCAGGGGAGGCGGAGGGCTGAACATTTTTGATCAGCAAAAAAAGACATTCAGACAGGTCGTCATTCAAGGTGTCCAGGATATGTATGGTGGGTCAGCCAGGACTATTCTTGAAGAAGCTGACGGCTCCTTATGGGTAGGTTCCTGGGGTGATGGCCTCATCAAACTCGATCCTGACTACAGGGAAGTGAACCGATATACCCATGATCCGGATTCACCCAATAGCATTTCAAACAACTCTGTGCGTGTAATAAAAAAAGACGGCAATGGTGTCTACTGGATCGGTACCAATAATGGATTGAATCTATTCGACCCCGATACCGGACAATTCAAACAAATTCAGAGCCTGCTGACCCGGTCATTTACTAAGGAACTTCACGAACTGTTATCGCAGAAGTTGTTGTCAAACTCAAAAGTTGCCGGCATCGAAGAGGTGGAAGATTACCAGAATCTCACACACACGTTTGAAGTTGAAGAGACAGGCAGATATCTCATTATGGCAGTTGGTGAGGGTACAGGTGACCTGATGTTTGATTACGGATGGCTGGAAGATGCTTCTAACAACCCGGTTTGGAGTGCGGAAGAGATCAACGATTCCTATTATGCCGGGGGAGCCTTTAAAAACAGGATATTTATTGACGATATCACTTTGGATGCAGGAACTTATAATCTCAGATATATCTCCGATGGAAGTCACAGTTATGAAAACTGGAACCAGGAACCACCGGCTTTTACCGGTTTATGGGGGATTACCGTTTTAAAGCTTGATGATAGCGAGCCTGATGCTTCCATCCTGTCAATATTGAATCAAACCCGTGATGAATACAGTAACTACAGGCTCATCACCGGCAATAATATCCGATCCATTCATGTAAGCGATAACAGTGTCTGGATTGCAACCGACAACAATGGCCTGAATAAAATCGATTTGGATACCTATACGGTTACAACCTATATGCATGATGAAGCAGATTCCAACACCATCATCAGTAACGTACTTCTGGAGATCTATGAGGCCCCGGATGGTATACTGTGGATCACGACACTTGAAGGATTGAGCAGGTTTGATCCGGTAACGGAGCAGTTTACAAATTATACGGAGAGAGACGGGCTGGCTACCAATCTTCTCTCCAGTGTTATTCCCGGTGATGATGGCAATTTATGGATCACTTCACAAAGCGGTATCTCCCATATGGTTACCAACACAGCCATCGAAAAAATTACATTCGTTAATTATTTTTCAGAAGATGGCCTGGGCGGCAATAGTTTCATACCACTTGGCTCTCTCAGGGCCAGTGATGGGATGATCTATTTTGGCGGCGATCATGGCTTGGTAGAATTCAGCCATTTCAGCCCAAATCTAACTCCACCCGATATCGTCATTTCTGATTTCAGGATAGCCAACGAATCGGTGCGCACTATGGGAGATGATTCTCCTGTCTCGGTATCACTTTATGACCTTGAGGAAATCACTCTTTCGCATTCCCAGAATTACTTTAGTATTGATTTTTTAGCCCTTCATTACGCAAATCCTCAAAAAAACCAATACGGTTACATGTTAGCAGGTTTCGATGATGACTGGATATATGATAACAGCACGAGTGCTTCATATGCCAATTTGAAACCCGGTGAGTATAATTTTATTGTGAGAGCATCCAATTCAGATGGAATCTGGAATGAGGATGGGAAATCCGTAAAAATTACCATTCTCCCGCCATGGTGGCTAACATGGTGGGCTTATAGTTTATATCTATTAATTTTTATTGGAGGTGTGTTTACCGTTGACAGGGTGCAGCGCCGCCGTATTATAAGCAGAGAACGAAAAATTGCTCTTGAAAAAGAACTTCAGCAAAAAAAGGAGATAGAAAATGCATACCGGAAGCTTGAAGCCGCCCATGAAAATCTGAAGGCTGCACAAACCCAGCTGGTTCAGCAGGAAAAACTGGCCAGCCTGGGACAGCTCACCGCAGGTATCGCTCACGAGATCAAGAACCCTCTCAATTTTGTCAATAATTTTTCAGAAGTAAGCCGTGAAATGATCACCGAACTCCGCGAAGAAATCGACGGTTTTTTAACAGGGTTTCAAACCGGCGGCAAAACCAGGCTGATCAGTAACGAGCAAAAAAAATCGGCAGATCTGATTCTGGAACTTCTGGTTGAACTGGAATCCAATCAAGCCAAAATACATGAACACGGTACTCGGGCCGACTCTATTGTAAAATCCATGCTTCAGCACAGCCGGGGCGGCTCGGGTAAAATGGAACCAACCGACCTGAATGCCATGATTAAAGAGTACACAAACCTGGCCTTCCACGGCATGAGGGCAGGGAAAGATCCCATCAATGTGGACATTGAACTGGACCTGGATGAACAAATTGGCATGGTGCATATGATAGCAGAGGACTTTTCAAGAGTGCTTTTGAATCTTTGCAATAATGCGTTTGATGCTATGAGGGAAAGATTAAATTCCAATGACCAAGCACCAAATTCCAAACGGTACAGTCCAAAACTAACTGTCAGAACACAAACCAGCAATGGCATTTTAATCATCGAAGTGGAAGACAACGGCCCCGGAATTCCCGATGAGATTAAAGACAAAATCCTGCAGCCGTTTTTTACCACCAAGAAGGGCACGCAAGGAACAGGCCTGGGGCTTTCGATCACCCATGATATTGTGAAGGCTCATGGAGGAGAGATATTAATCGAATCAAAAACAGGTAGATATACAAAATTTGCAATACATTTAAATCACACTTAAAAAAACGAAAAGGCAAAAGAGTGTGATTGGTTTGTTGTTGTTTATTATAAACGTGTCGTGGAAATTCTATTTCGGAAAAAACCCGGAATAGTTTTAGTTGTTTTTATTAATGAAATAACAGTGATTGCACTATTAATAAGTATAATACCATGGAAACTACTAAAAAACGTAGGGTAGACAAGGAACAGATTGCAGAAGTGTGTCAGGAATGCATTCAAAGAACTAAGATTTCTCATAACCCAAAACGCAGTTTTTTTCATCCCCGATTAAAAAATCTCAACAGAATCGAGATTCACCGGTCGAAGACCCATGGCGGGATCTTTCAACGATTTGCACTCCATTGTGTGGAATTCTATGAAGGGTTGGTTCGTCTGTCCCATAAGGTACACAGATTCATCTTTCCCCGACGCAATAAGATTTACGGGCAACCCAGTCCGCATCATTTGGTGACCGGGCATCTTACTTTTGGCCGTCGAAAAGAGGATGCCGATTCCCCGGTTTTCAATATGCACGTAGAGCTTTGGGCAAGAACAATTTGGGGCGGATACCGGAAACTCAGTGAGGGAAAGTCAGACCGGAACGGACAGTTCAGCCTGCCATACAATCTGTTCTATGTTCATCGGCTATACATTGCCAGGGTTTGGCTCGCGGTCTATCAAACTGATCATGAACACTTCAATAAGCTTGGTCAGCACTCTCCCACTTTCAGAGATTTTAAACGTATTAAAATTTCTAAGGGAGATTTGGTCGGTATCGAGTATTGTTGCCGGCAGGTTCAATTATCTTATTGGGAATACCGAAAAGACACACCGTTACCGCGGGTTGTGATCAGGGATCATGATAAGGATGCTCCGGACGAGTATTCACCCGGTTATAATGAAACGCTTGAAAAACAATTCATCCCGATCGAGCTGATCAAACTCCGGCACATTGAGATGATCCGCATGAACCAAGGGCTTACCTATGAACAAATAGTTGAGGATTACCCGGAGAACTTAACGGTTTGTATGGAGAAAAAGATACCCGGAATTACCCGTGGGGACGACTGGTTTGGTGAAAGGATGATGAACGGTATGTATGCCTGTGATTTCGACCGCGACCCAAAAAACCCAAACCTCTACTGGGTTCACCATCATTGGGGTTCATATGAAAAGACCTACCACCACTACGCCATGCCGGATGTGGACATGTGGTTTGAACTGAAGGATAATGGCCTGCCGAGGCCAGTGAAGATTACACTGACCGGCCCGTTGACGGCAAAAGAAAAAGATCAAAAACAAAAAAGAACTTTTACTCCCGGGGATGGAGAAAAATGGTTGGCGGCCAAACGAATTTGCCGGGTAAGTGCAGGGCTATATGCGGAGTTGGCACACCATTTTGCCGGAACTCATGTGAATACAGAACAATTTGCCATTGCCTGTTTCAGGAATCTGCGGCTAAATCCCATATCTGGTTTGCTCAAATCCTTCCTGCGCTCTGTGGTACTGGTAAACCACACCGCTGACCGCATCCTGATAGGAAAGGGATACATTACAACTGCCTGTGCATTGACCCCCAAAGGGATCGATCAAGTAGTGTATAACGTCATGGGTACGTTAGACTGGAAGGGATATCGTCCGATGCAGCCAATCAGTGCTGCGCATACCTATGCAAAAGCCTGCAACCTCTACTGGGATATTGTCTTTGATTTTGTTTCCGGATTCATCGATGATCCTATAAACCGGGGTTCGATTCTGGAGCAATGGTTTGAGATCTATTGCTTCTCTGAAGACCTGGTAAACCACAGTGTTCCGGCCTTCCTTTGCCATTATTTGCAAAATGCTCTACTGGATGGGAATGGTAAGATGAAAGGAAATGGCAGTACGGACTGGTATCAACACCATCACCGGATGGATTTGAACGATGAGCGGCCGGAAATAGATGGAATAAAAAGAGCCGTTTCTAAAATAACCGATAAAAAGAATGGCCATGAAGTAACGGATGAGGATATCAGCCAGCTGAAACAGGCTTGTACTTATATGATATATCAGGCTACTTTTGGTCATACCTGGTCTAATTCGAAGCAGTACGACGATATCGGGGAAGTTCTCTATTGCAGCCTGGGCCTCCGATTCGGAAATGGCCCGGATGGCGTAATGGGGCCTGAATCGGATCATTCCATTGCACCGGATCTCACCCGGTCAACACAGATGATGTGGTGGAGTAATATGCTTTCCCGCACCGGTTACGGATTCATCATGGCCAATGAGGATGGGGACGTTCCACCGGAATTACGGAAAAACCTGGAAAAGCATCGGCAGGAGTTCGCCGATCTCAACATTGATATAGATATCATCCAATCGCGAACCAACATTTGAAAAACCTGAGATATGAAATCAAACCGTATTCCAATTTTCAACTCCATCCGTACCGCTGTTAACCGCTTTGTTGGGTTGATATTCCTTTGGTTATCCACCAAGGCATTCACCTGGTTGCTGACTATTTTCGGAAGCATCATAGCCAGAAAAAAGATGTCGCATAATAATGGTATCGCTGCGTCGGGATCTATACGATTTGTAGATAATCCCGGATTCCCGCTCCATCCGTTCTTTGAGCCTGGAAAAACAATGCCTTGCCGTGTTCGGCATGCGGCAGCCTCTTTTATGGATGATGCGATGCGTGTTGTTCGGAGTATGTCTATAAAAATGGCAGACACCAATTATAAAAGCCCAATGGATATCGAGCTGAACACCGGTGAAACCGCACTTTTTTGGTCGGTTGCAAGCTTCTTCCGGTTTGCAAAGTACAAGAAAACCCGTTTTGGGATGCAGTATGAGGAATACTACCGGAAGTATCCGACGGGGGTGAAAGGTGCCCAGGTTGGAATGCGGCGTAACCCGACTTCATTTTCAAATCTAACTTATTATTCGCAGACCCCTTTCCTTTATAAAGCCGAAGACAATGTGATGCGATATATTAAATATCGAACAGTTCCTTCGGAACCTGTACCCGAATCAGGTATTCTGGATGATTATGACATGAAGATACCCTCTGAAAACCAGCGTATTTTACCCGGTGAAACTCGCAGCCGAAATTATCTGAAAGATGAGTATGTCGAGAGGCTCCGGGAAGGCCCTGTAAAGTACAAGCTTCAGGTTCAGTTACATCAGGCGTCAGATGACGATGATGCAGAGATTTTCAATTGTTGCCGAAAGTGGGATGAAGCATCTCATCCGTGGATGGACCTGGCGGAAATCACTATGAATAAGCCACTTGATTGGGCAGAGAGTACCAAAATGATCTTCTCCATGAAGAACCTGCCTAAAGGCCTGGGCATCATACCATCTTTTTCTATTTATGATTACAATTCACTCAATTTCCTTCGCAAACACTCAGACTTGGCGCGATACGCCCGGGTGTGGGCCATCAGGATATTTGGAATGCCACCCGAGATTCCGGATAGTGATGTTCGGAATTGCTAACTCCAATATTATATGGCTGAAGAACTTATTTACGAAAGTAAAAATTCAAAGATTTTCCTGAAAGAAGACAAAGAAAGAGGAATCAGGGTAGTTACCAAGATTCTAAATCAGGAATTCCCGTCTCTGCAGGTCATCAATCAATTCTACAATGAGCACGAGCTAATTCACGGACTTTCCATTGAAGGGGTGCGTGAAAGTTTTGAGCGAAAAAGGGTGAACAATCGTCATGCGATTGTGATGGAATATGTTCCAGGTAAATCCATCCGGGAAATGGTGGAAGATGAAGCATTCAACATTCCGGATTTCTTAATGTATGCCATAGAGATTTCCAGAATCCTATCCGAAGTGCATGCTGCTAAAATCATCCATAAAGATATCAATAGCCATAATATCATTGTCGATGAAGAAACCGAAAAGGTATATCTATTGGATTTTGGCATTTCTACCAAGCTCAATCTAAAGAAGAAGAGCCTTGAGAACCCTGAAAAACTTGAAGGCACCCTGCTTTATGTCTCACCGGAACAGACGGGTCGTATGAACCGCATGGTAGATTACCGCACAGACCTGTACTCTCTCGGGGTCACTTTTTATGAGATGCTGGCCGGTCAGGTGCCGTTCCAATCGACCGATGCCATGGAGATCGTCCATGCACATATTGCCAGTCAGCCACCACAAGTCTCGTTCCATCGGCAGGGCGTCCCGGAAATGCTGGAGCGTATTATCACCAAGTTAATGGCCAAGAACGCAGAAGACCGCTACCAGTCAGCCCTGGGGTTGATGAAAGATCTGCAATACTGTCTGGTTGCCTGGAAACAACTCGGCCGTATCGATGAATTTGAATTATGTCAGCACGACTTCTCAGGTGATTTCCAGCTACCACAGAAACTTTACGGACGAGAGAAGGAATTGAGGTTGTTGATGGAAGCCTTCAACCGGGTTTCCAATGGTCATTTAGAAACCGTGTTGGTAGGTGGGTACTCAGGTACAGGAAAATCTGCATTGGTCCATGAAACACACCGCCCGATCACTGCCAAAAGAGGGTACTTTATTGAGGGAAAATTTGACCAGTTCCAGCGTTCAGTGCCTTATCTTGCGTTTATACAAGCCTTTACCAGTTTCGTTTCCATCCTGCTTACAGAAAATAAAACCCGGCTGGAACCCCTTCGAAAACAGATTCTGAATACCGTTGGAGATGAAGGAAAGGTACTTACTGACCTGATTCCCAATCTTGAACTATTAATTGGGCCACAGCCGAAAATTCCAAAGCTGGGTGGCTTGGAGTCACAAAACCGATTAAATTACCTGTTTAGCTCTTTTATCAAGGCGATTGCCGCTGCTGATCATCCCATCGTGCTCTTCATCGATGACCTGCAATGGGCAGATAGTGCATCCTTATCACTTCTGAACGTTTTGATGTCCAACAAAGAACTGAAACATTTGATGTGTATCTGCGCATACCGAGATAATGAGGTAAGTCCGGCGCATCCATTCATTACAACGGTGGATGAAATGCGAAAAAAAGGCGCCGTGATAACCGAAATCAAAATCGGTAACCTTGATGATTCAGATGTGCAACAACTAATCTCCGACGCTACATACCTGTCGCTGAAACAGACCGCCTCCCTTGCGAAACTGGTCTATGATAAGACCCATGGAAACGCCTTTTTCGTAACTCAATTCCTCAAAAATCTTGCAGAGGAGTCCCTTTTACACTTCGACTACAAGAGCCGGAAGTGGCAGTGGAATGATGCGAAAATCCGTGATCGTAATATCACAGACAATGTGGTGGAACTGCTGGCCGATAAAATAACCTTTCTGCCCAAGGAAACACAAGAGATACTTAAAGTTGCTGCTTGTATCGGAAACCAGTTCGATACGGAAACGTTGGCCGCTTGCTACAATCCGGATGCTAACTCAGATCGCACATCGGATGAAAGGAATGAAACTGTATTGGAAGCACTTCAGGCAGCACTTGCCGGAGGCTTCATCATGCCGATGGAGAACCGCTACCGTTTCATTCATGACCGGATACAGCAGGCGGTTTACTCACTCATTCCGAATGACGATACCAGTGCTGTACACTATCAGATCGGGTCCCTTCTATTGGAAAAGGTTTCGAAAGAGCAACTGGAAACTCAGCTCTTCGAGATTGTGAATCAACTGAATCAAGGGCTTAAGCTAATCGATTCAGAGGCAGAAAAAGAAATGCTTGCGGAGTTAAATCTTCGAGCCGGCATAAAAGCACGAGAGTCATCAGCTTTCGAGCCAGCGCTGGCCTATTTTGAGACAGGTATCGGTTTATTAAGGCCAGATCACTGGGTGTCACAATACCAACTCAGTCTCGGGCTATTCACAGAAGCTGCTGAAACAGCGTACAATTTGGGTGAATTCGAACCCATGGAAGAAAAACTGAAGACCGTATTGGAGAACCGGAAAGAACTGATGGATGTGGTTCGGCCCTACGCGATACGGATAAACGCCTTAAAGGCACAGAATAAACTGCAGGAAGCCATCGATACCGGCCTGGAAGTGTTGGAACAATTGGGAGAAAAATTTCCTGAGAAAGGGCCGCTGCCATTGGTGATGGTTGATTTGATCCGGACAAAGATCAAGCTGATAGGCAAAGACGAGAATTATATCACCAATCTACCGGAAATGACAAATCCGTACAAGGCGGCTGCACTAAGGATGCTTAATGACATCGCATCACCGGTTTATTGGGCACGGCCGGAAATCCTGCCGTTTATCATTTTCCGGATGGTCAGGCTTTCATTGAAATACGGGGTAACAGAGATCTCCGCCTTTGGTTTTGCTACCTATGGATTGTTGATGTGCGGGGTGTTAGGTGATATGAGTTCAGGCTACCGTTTTGGGCAGATCGGTTTGGCTCTGCTCGACCGTTTTGAAGCAAAGAAATGGTTGTCGCAGATTTATACGCCAATCTATGCCCTTATCAATCACTGGAGTGAGCATGTACATAAGTCACTGGATCCCTTCCTATATTCCTACAAGGTAGGATTTGAGACTGGTGCCATTGAATACGCCTGTATCAATGTCAATATTTATTGCAATCACATCTACCTGGGAGGGAAACCTCTTTCACAGTCTGAACGGGAGATGAAAATGTTCAGCGAGCAGATGTTAAAATATAAACAAGAGACAAACTACAATTATAACGAGGCTTATCGCCAAGCTGCGCTCAACCTTCTTGGCCTATCGGAGGACCCGACGATTCTGTCTGGCGAAGCCTATGATGAGCGCAAGATGGCGCCTATTCACAATAAACAGAAAGACCGGGCGGGCATCTTCCTGATCCACTTTAATAATGTGATGCTTAAATACCTTTTCCATCAATATGATAAAGCGCTGGAACACGCAGCATCTACCCGGCCTTTATTGGATGCGGTATTGGCCAAATACGATGTGGCGATGTTCTGGTTCTACGAAGGCCTGGTGAATATGGCAGTGGCACGGGAGAAGAGTGGTAGTAAAAGGGATTCCCCGTTACGTCGCGCGAATAAGAATATCGCACAATTCAGAAAATGGGCAAAATTTTGCCCGGTTAACCACCAGCATAAACTGGATCTGCTCATCGCGGAGATGGCCTGGTGCAAGGGTGAGGATGAGAAAGCCCGAAAACACTATGATCTGGCGATTAAGGGTGCGGAGGATGGCGAATTTCTCAATGAGGAAGCTCTTTCATTCGAAAGAGCCGGCTTGTTTTACCTCTCGGCCGGCCAGGATTTCATCGCGGAGAATTACTTGCGTAAAGCATACCAGACTTACAAGGAGTGGGGTGCTGCCGCAAAGATGCTGGATTTAAAAAAACAATTCCCGAAAATTCTTATTGGCCTGGATAAAGATCCTCCTAATGTCAGCAAATCAGCAACTCAGGTAGATACTTCTATGGCAGAGAATTCTACCCTGGATCTTGATACCCTGATGAAAGCTGCACAAGCGATTTCCGGAGAAGTTGTGCTGGATCGATTGTTAAAGACCCTTTTGAACATCAGCATAGAAAATGCCGGTGCAGAATCCGGTTGTATAATTATGAAAAAGGGACAGGATTGGTACATTAAAAGCGCATATTTTGCCAATCAGACAGACCAATCTGAAAATGCAGAAACACCTCTTCTTGAGAATAATCGGGTACCGGAAAGCCTGATACAATACATTCAGAACACCAAACAGAGCCTCGTTTTAGATGACATAGCAAAGGACCATAGATTTTTGGCCGATCCGGTTGTGAAAGCAAATGGGTTAAAATCTGTAATGTGTCTGCCGTTGTTCACCAAGGGTAAATCCGAAGGAGTCCTCTATCTGGAGAATAATTTACAGACATCTGTTTTCACCGAGAGCCGGGTCCGATTTCTTGAATTGTTGTCAGGGCAAATCGCTGTTTCAATAGAGAATGCCTATCTATATGAAAACCTGGAGATGAAAATTGAGGAAAGAACATCCGATTTGAAAAGTTCATTGGAAAACCTAAGAGCAACCCAGGAACAACTCATCCAGCGGGAAAAACTGGCCTCCCTCGGCCAGCTTACCGCCGGTATCGCCCACGAAATAAAAAACCCGCTTAACTTTGTGAATAATTTTTCCGAGGTGAGTCTGGAGTTGGTGGAGGAAGCACGGGAGGAGGTTTTGAGTCAAAAGTCAAAAGTGATTCGGAACGAAGTGGAGAACCGCGAAGCGAAAAGTCAAAAGTCTCCCCTTGAGGGGAGTGCCGAAGCGGAGCGAAGGCGAGGGGTGTTGTCCCCTTATCCCAAAGGGATCCCTTCGGGGGAAGGGGGAAGTGAGCGAAGCGAACAGGGGGATGATGCGATCTCTGCAAAAGACGAAACCTCATCGCTCATCCTCGAAATTCTCGACGATATTGAGGCTAATCTGCGCAAAATCCATCAGCATGGCAGCCGTGCCGATACCATTGTGAAATCGATGCTGCTGCACAGCCGGGGCGGAAGCGGGGAGATGGAACCCACACACCTGAATTCCCTTGTGAAAGAGTATGTGAACCTGGCCTTCCATGGCATGAGGGCCGGCAAAGAGCCGATTAACGTAGACATCGATCTGCAGCTGGATGAATCAGTTGATGAGGTGCCGCTGATTGCCGAGGATTTTTCCAGGGTAATTTTGAATCTGTGTAATAATGCGTTTGATGCGATGAGGGAAAGATTAAATTCCAATGACCAAGCACCAAATTCCAAACGGTACAGTCCAAAACTAACCGCCAGAACGCAAACCGAAAATGGCACTGTAATCATCGAAATTGAGGACAACGGTCCCGGCATCCCAAATGAGATCAAAGACAATATCCTGCAGCCATTTTTTACCACCAAGAAAGGGACACAGGGAACAGGGCTTGGACTGAGTATTACGAATGATATTGTGAAGGCGCATGGTGGCACTATGGGTATCGATTCAGGACCGGGACAAACAATTTTTATCATTAAACTTTAAAACAATTTTACTCAATTATTAACCCTCTATGAAAAGACAAATTAAGCACCTGACGAATAATATAACCCGGCAACCGGCATTTCTTTGCATAACCTTGCCGTTATGGATAATCACATGCCTTTTTTTACAGGCAGGTATGGTCAATGCGCAGCAGCATAACCTGTTCTCACCGGATTTACAGATTCTGATTGAAAGTGTTGAAGATAAAGTGATTGAATGGCGCCGGGATATTCATCAGCACCCCGAACTTGGAAACCGGGAATTCAGAACAGCAGCACTGGTGGCAGATCATTTACGTAGTATTGGGCTTGATGAGGTGCACACGGAAGTTGCGCATACGGGGGTAGTCGGAGTTCTTCATGGTGCACACCCGGGGCCGGTTGTAGCCCTCAGGGCCGATATGGATGCACTTCCTGTTACCGAACGGGTGGATATTCCATTTGCTTCCACAGTACGAACAGTATTCAACGGACAGGAAGTGGGTGTGATGCACGCCTGCGGCCACGATACGCACGTTGCCATGCTGATGGGAACGGCCGAAGTACTGGCGAATTATCGTGAAAACCTTCATGGCAGCGTTAAATTCATCTTTCAGCCGGCCGAGGAAGGCCCGCCGGAGGGTGAAGAGGGTGGCGCCGAACTCATGGTAAAAGAAGGTGTGCTTCACAATCCCGACGTGGATGTAATCTTTGCCATCCATATCAATTCAATCCTGGAAATCGGACACATTGGCTATACACCCGGCGGTACAATGGCCAGCGCTGACGATTTCCGCATCGTAGTGCACGGCGAACAGACCCATGGAGCCTATCCCTGGGGCGGTGCCGACCCCATTGTTGCATCGGCACAAATCATTACCGCACTACAAACCATTGTAAGCAGGCGTATGGTCCTCACCGAAAACCCGGCCGTGGTTACTATTGGAGCGATCCGCGGTGGTGTCCGTTCAAATATCATTCCTGAAGAGGTGGAAATGCTGGGCACTATGCGTGCACTTCACCCTGACGACCGTATTGCCATGATTGCACACATGCATGAGATCATAGAAAACACAGCACGGGCAATGGGTGTCTCGGCAACCCTCACACTTCCGGTTACAACATCATACCCTGTAACTTACAATGATGTTGACCTTACAAACCGGATGGTGCCGGTCTTGCAGACTGTAGCAGGGTCGGATAATGTGATATTGGAGAAGCCCGTTATGGGCGCCGAAGATTTTTCATTCTTTGCAGAGCAGGTTCCCGGTTTTTTTATCGGGCTGGGCGGACGGCCATCTGACGTACCCGCAAGCGAAGCGGCTCCCCATCATACCCCCGATTTTTATATTGATGATTCGCGCCTCAATCTTGGCGTGAAAGCGTTCGTTGCCATGACATTAGAGTATTTGAATAACCGGTAAATACATCATAACCTCATCATCATTCGATTCAGAAAATATTACTTATTGATCCGGTTTCATGATAAAATCATGCAGCCGTTCTTTACCACGAAAAAAGGGACTCAGGGAACTGGATTAGGGCTTTCAATTACCCATGATATTGTAAAAGCTCTTGGCGGAAAAATTGATTATCAAAGTGATAAAAATGGTACTATCATGAGTATTAAACTAACTCACCTTTCATGAAATCAACTCAAAAAGGAAACAATAGTTCTGCCGAATTAGAAAAAAAACTTGCTCAACGTGAAGCTGAGCTTGCTGTAATCAATTCAGTTCAAAAGGGTCTTGCAAGTAAAATGGCTATGCAGGAAATCTATAACCTGGTTGGTGGAAAAATCAGGGAATTATTTGATGCTCAGGTAGTAATGATTGCCACATTTCTGCATGAGGAAAAAAAAGAACAATTTCATTTTTTTTATGAAGACGGAGAGCTCCATTATCCGAGTCCACGGGTTTACAATAAAACCCGCCAGCAACTGATTGATACCAAAGAATTGATTTGCATCAACGAGAATGCCGAAAAAGCGGCTTCCGTAGTGCCTGGTACAAAACCCCCAAAATCCATGGCATTTTTTCCGCTTATCACGGGAAAAGATGTGACAGGCTATATCAGCCTCCAAAACCTGGATCGGGAAAACGCCTTCAGTACCTCCGACGTTCAGTTGCTTGGCACAATCACCAGCAGTATCAGCATTGCCCTGGAAAACGCCCGTCTTTTCAACGAAACCGAGCAGCGAAATGCTGAGCTGGCGGTGATCAACAGTGTACAGGAAGGTCTTGTGGCTGAGATGGGTCTTCAGGAAATATATGAGCTTGTAGGGAATAAAATACGGGATCTGTTTGATGCCCAGGTTGCCGGTATCGCTACATTTGATCACGAAAATAAAACCGAGAATTTTCAATACCTGTTTGAAAACGGTGAACGGTTTTTTCCTGAACCACGTCGTTTTGATAAACTCAGGCAGCGGCTGATAAATACCCGGAAAATGATCTGGATTAATGAAAATGCTGCTGAAGCCTTCAGAACCATAACCGGGGAAGCCCCAAAACCCATACCCGGAACCCGGTTTCCAAAGTCTGTGGTGTATGTTCCGCTCGTTATCAGTGATTCCGTTCGTGGTTATGTAACCCTTCAAAACCTCGACCGGGAACATGCATTCAGTGAATCTGATGTGCGTTTACTCAGTACACTGGCAAATAGTATGAGCGTTGCCCTTGAAAATGCCCGGCTGTTTAGCGAAACCGAACAGCGAAATGCTGAGCTGGCTGTGATCAACAGCGTGCAGGAAGGGTTGGTGCGCGAAATGAATATGGACGCGATTTACAGCCTTGTCGGTAATCGTATTTGTGAGGTTTTAAAAACACAAACCATGCTGATCCGTACGTTTGATCACGATTCAGAACTTGAAACCTGGGAATATGCTGTTGAAAACGGTGAACGGCTGTATATGGATCCCCGTCCGTTTATTTGGGCAAACAGATACCTGATTAAAACCAAAGAACCATTACTCATCAATGAAAACTATCTCGAAACTGCTCAAAAATATGGTGGCAAAGGGGTCTCAAAAGGACAACCTCCCAAATCTGCCATTTTTGTGCCAATGATTGTGAGTGATCATGTAATGGGTTCCATCAGCCTGCAAAATGTTGAAAGGGAGCATGCATTCACCGATTCCGATGTGCGCTTGCTAACCACACTTACCAACAGCATGAGCGTGGCTCTGGAAAATGCACGCCTGTTTAACGAAACCACTCGTCTGCTGGCTGAAACCGAACATCGTGCAACCGAAATGCAAACCGTCAATCATATCAGCCGGGCTATGGTTTCACAGCTTGAATTTGATGCACTCATTAAGCTGGTCGGGGAACAGATGAAAGAGACCTTTCAGGCCGATATTGTCTATATCGCACTATTTGACCGTAAAACAGATACGATTTCTTTTCCATTTGAATACGGCGATAAAAATGAACCGCGTAAATTCGGAAACGGATTCACAGAACGTATCATTACCAGCAATAAACCCCTTCTGATTAACAAAGATATTGAAGAAATACGTGCCCAGCTGAAAGCCAAACCAATCGGTCGGGTTACTTCCTCATTTTTAGGTGTACCTATCCAAACCGGCAACATACCCAATGGTGTAATAAGTGTACAGAGTACCGAAGAAGAAAACCGGTTTGATGAAAATGACCTGCGACTCCTTTCAACAATTGCAGCCAATGTGAGTGTAGCCATGCAGAATGCTGAGGCCTACCGAAAACTCAGTTCTGCACTTGATGAGCTTAAATCCACACAGGAACAACTCGTTCAGCAGGAAAAACTCGCCTCGCTTGGCCAGCTTACTGCCGGTATCGCCCACGAAATTAAGAATCCGCTCAATTTTGTGAACAATTTTTCGGAGGTGAGCCTGGAAATGGTGGATGAGGCACGGGAGGAAGTTTTGAGTCAAAAGTCAAAAGTGAAAAGTGAACAGTCTCCCCTTGAGGGGAGTGCCGAAGCGGAGCGAAGGCGAGGGGTGTTGTCCCCCTTTGAAGGGGGAAGTGAGCGAAGCGAACAGGGGGATGATGCGATCTCTGCAAAAGACGAAGCCTCATCCCTCATCCTCGAAATCCTCGACGACATCGAGGCCAACCTCCGCAAAATCCACGAACACGGCTCCCGGGCAAATGGTATCGTTCAATCCATGCTGATGCATTCCCGTGGCGGTTCAGGTGAAATAGAACCAATAGACTTGAACGCTATTGTCAAAGAATACACCAACCTCTCCTTCCACGGCATGCGGGCAAATAAAGAACCTATAAATGTGGATATAGTTTTGCAGCTGGATGAAACTATAGGTAAGGTGCCGCTAATTCCCGAGGATTTTTCACGGGTAATTCTGAACCTGTGCAACAACGCGTTTGATGCGATGAGGGACAAGCAAGGTTCAGTGCACAAGACACAGGGTTCAGGGGATTATAAACCAAAGCTAACTGTCAGAACACAAACAAGAAATGGCACTGTAATCATAGAAGTGGAAGACAACGGCCCCGGTATTCCCGACGATTTCAAAGACAAAATCCTGCAGCCATTTTTTACCACCAAGAAGGGTACCCAGGGAACCGGGCTGGGACTTTCCATCACCCACGACATTGTGAAGGCACATGGCGGTGAATTGAATGTAGACTCGGAACCGGGCAGAACAACCTTTATAATCAAAATTAAAAAATAATGTGATTCTGATCTTTTTCGTCTATTGCTCCATGTGGGTTTAATGGATTCGGCTGGTATTGGGTTTTTGTAAAGTAGATATTAGAGTTGTGAGTTTTTGGTTGGGGAGTGTTGATCTGGTGAGGCCAAGGACGGTGATCGTCTACTAAATTCTGAATTTGATTCAAGTTCTCCTAACCCGGATTTCACTACGTGGGGAAAAGATGAGCGCTTCGCGTTCAAAAAATGAGTTTGGTGAGAAATCAGAGCTATTGCGCCAGTTTAAGCCCATGAAAGGGGGAATTGACTCCACGAGACCCATCTGTCAGGGAAGGGAAAATCTGTACGGAAACATGCAGTGGGCACCTGTTTGTGGACATGTAACTCAGAAACATAACATGAACCAGAGTCAATGACCAATGATGTCAACTGTCGACGTACATATAGCGGAAAGGGCGAGGGCATTCCCCGATGAGCCTTTGACGAACCTGCACAGCTTCATTGACGAGAAACTGCGGGAACTCCTCGACCGACGGATAAAAGATGGAATCATTCGACGCATAATAGACAAATGGCTTAAAGCCGGGGTGCTGGAGGACGGGCGGGAAACTCCCAAACATCTTATATTCCAGCTCAACCAGAAGATGCAGGGACACTATGGGTATTACGGGATTACGTTCAACTATCCGGGACTCAACATCTACTGCCACCAGGTAAGGCGGATGCTCTACAAATGGTTGAATAGACGTGGAGGAAAACCAACATGGTGTTGGATAAAGTACACCGGAAGGATTCTTGAACAATACCCGGAACACACCCCTTAATCAAAACTATCAATCATTAATAACGGTCAAGTCAATCCAGGGATTGACGGTGCTTCGATATTAAGTGTTCAATATTCGATATTCAAAGAGCGGTGTAGTTTGCCAGGTCGACTTTTAACCTGAATCCCCCCGACTCTGGCAGGATCACGAAAAGCACGTGAACTCTGCCAGGTCTTATCTGGTTTATCGACATGTTTTTTATTTGTGTCGATAATTTGACTATATTTCGACATAGTTTTGTAACCTGTAGATATTACCGACATGTTGTATAGCCCGGATAAACCGCATAATTACTTGCCGCCACTGCCTCCGGAGGCGGATATTGAAACGCCTATCGTGCTAAAAGCGGCTATCGCAGCAAACCGTGCACTGGCCGAACTGAAGGGGAAATCGGAGAACCTTCCAAACCCGGCCATGCTGGTGAATTCCATTGTACTGCAGGAGGCGAAATCGAGTTCGGAAATTGAGAATATTGTCACAACAAACGACAAGCTGTTTACGGCGCTTTCGGCGGAGGACAGCAGCGTGGACCCGCAAACCAAGGAGGTGCTTCGCTACCGGCAGGCGCTTTGGAAAGGAGCCGGACGGCTGGCCGGAGGTGAGCCTCTCACCACCGGTCTTTTTATTGAGCTGATGCAGACGATTAAAGAAACCGATGACGGGATCCGGTCTGGTACAGGCACAGTGATCGCCAATCCCAACACAAAAAAAATCATCTACTGGCCGCCGGAGGGACAGGAACTGATCCGGAATCTGCTGGTGAACCTGGAGCATTACATCCGGGAGGATGACGGTGTGGATCCGCTGATAAAAATGGCAGTGGCACACTATCAGTTTGAGGCGATCCATCCGTTTGAAGACGGAAACGGCCGGACCGGCAGGCTGATTAACATCCTCTATCTGCTGGACAAAGGATTGCTCCACCAGCCGGTGCTCTACCTGAGTGATGCCATTATCAACCAAAAACAACACTATTACCAATTGCTGCGGGGCGTTACCGAAAACGGGGAGTGGGAACCGTGGATCATGTTTATGCTGGATGCGGTTAACAGCACATCACATAACACGATGGAGCGGATCGTGCAGATACTCGGCCTGCTGGAAGAAACACTCGACATTGCCCGAAAAAAACTCCCTGCCCGGGTCTACTCCAAAGAGCTGATCGAGCTGCTGTTTGAGCAGCCGTACTGCAAGGTAAAGCACCTGGTTGACCGCGGAATCGCCAAACGCCAAACCGCTGCCGAATACCTCCGCGAGCTGGAACAAGCCGGCATACTAAGGAGCAAACAGGCAGGACGAGAAAACCTTTTTTTGAACATTGGTCTGTACGAACTGCTTCTTAAGTGAGGACGTGTCACACCCCAAAGATTGACCCAAATTAAGCAATAGACGAAAAAGACTTCCGAAGTCTCTCTTCATTTTATTA
>RECI01000137.1 GCA_007694095.1 Balneolaceae bacterium
GTTTTGCAGATATATTCACCAAGCCATAAATTTTTACAACTCAGGACTCACGAATAAATCAATGAATCAAATTTAATATACGGTTGAATCGTGGCAGGAATCTTTCACCGTCCCATGAAAAATATATGATTCCGGCTTTGCCAATTACGTGGTCATCAGGAACAAATCCCCAGTATCGGCTGTCTTCACTGTCGTCACGGTTATCTCCCATCATGAAGTAATAATCTTTTTGAATCACGTAGCGATTAGTTTCAACACCATTAATTGTGAACTGGTCTCCCTCCCGTGTTACAATATTTCGTTCATAACGTTCGAGAACATCCTGGAAAACATGCCAGTTATCTGATGTCAGCTCCACTTCCATACCCTGGTAAGGTACTGTGAATTCATCAATCTGGTCGTGATTGCGGAATCCCCTGGAAAAATTGAACCCTCGCCGGCTGAATGTGTCGTATTCATCCGTAAGTACAAATTTTTCAACCCGTTCTATCTCAGGCCAATTTTTCATGTCATCTGCAACTTCCCTTGACATATTGATAATAAATGAGTTGCTCCCGCTCTGAACAATTGCGGCGCCTGCTTCCCTCACTTTGGCCGGGCTTAGACGGATCCGGTCTCTCGTCTCAACACGGTGATTGTACATATAAGTGTCAAAATATTCCTCTACCTCCCCGTTCACGTAAAGCACTTTGTCGCTGATGCGCAGCCTGTCGCCCGGAATACCAACAGCCCGTTTAATGTAGTTGGTTTTCACGGAAATTGGGGCGATATCAATCGGATAATTAAATACCACGATATCATTTCGTTTGATTTCGGAATAGCCGGGAATCCGGAACCAAGGAAGGTTTACTCCCGGCATATAGATATCTGTGAACGGCACAGAGAGTGTCATGGGCGTTCGGGGCCCGTACGCCAGTTTGGTTACAATTAAAAAATCGCCGGTTAGAAGGGTTTTTTCCATACTTGGAGTTGGAATCCGATAGGCCCCAAAGAAAAATGTTCTCAGGATAATCGCAGCTATAGCCGCCCATACCAGCGCATCGAGCCATTCTCTTGCCCAGTGTTTTGCATTATCTTCAGATTTTTTCTTGTCAGTATCGGCTTTTTTTGTTGGTTTCCCCGAAGAGTCTTTCTTCCTGTTCAATGCTTAGTTTATTTGATTAAAAGTTTGGGCGCGAAATCATTTCCCTTTTGTATTCGCCGTTTTCGTAAGACACAAGGTACCATTGATTGCGTTCAGGGGAAAAGAAGTAATCCCTGAATTCCGCAGGTTCTCCTTCCTCGCCCATTAAAATTCTGTTGAGTGCACGTTTTACAGCCGGCATCAGGTCAATGTATCTGCTTGCCCCGACATAAACCAGCCCATTTTCAAAGGGGCCGTCGAGATCCAGTATCATGAGAGGCATCTCTCCGTCAACAATGAACCAGTATTCGAACTGTATTGCTTTACCAGGCCTGAAGTTATTGTTGATAAGGTCACGAATGGTCTGAGTCGGGTCTCCGAATGCTGCCTGTAATCTCGAACGGACTTCAATAGTTGGAATTCGGTCAATAGTAGTGGGATTGTAAAGTCCCTGGCCTGTCCAACTGATATTGGAAAATCGTTGTTGAAAAGCTGCCCGTTCTGTATAGGTTACCTTTCGCAAAACCGGTTCATCGAACTGCGCGTAAGCAGCGCACCATATCAATGAGAAAAAAACTGTAATTATTATTCTTTTTAATGCCATTTTATGAGTTTAATTGTTTAAGCTTCGTTTTCCATGGACAATACTGCCAGGAATGCCTCCTGGGGAATTTCGACAGTACCAACCTGTTTCATTCGTTTTTTTCCTTCTTTTTGTTTTTCAATCAATTTGCGTTTTCGGGTGATGTCGCCACCGTAACACTTTGCGGTAACGTCTTTTCTCAACGCCCTGATGGTATCGCGCGCGATAACCCTGGTACCAATTGCAGCCTGAACCGCTACTTCAAACTGCTGTCTCGGGATAAGTTCCTTTAACTTGGCACAAATTTTTCTGCCCTGGTAAAAAGCCTTATCCCTGTGGGTGATACTTGAAAGTGCATCCACCTGTTCACCGTTAAGCAGAATATCTAAACGCACCAGGTTGCCTTTTCTGTATTCAATAAATTCATAATCGAGAGAGGCATATCCGCGGGTGCCGCTTTTGAGTTTGTCATAGAAATCAAATACCACCTCGGCCATAGGAAGCTCATAGGTAATTTCCACCCTGTTATTCTGCATAAAATGCTGATTTACATACACTCCTCTGCGTTCCTGGCAAAGAGACATGATTGGCCCGATATAATCGGCTGGTGTGATGATGCTGGCCTTGATAAAAGGTTCCCATACCGTTTCAATTTTACCGGCATCAGGCATATCGCTGGGATTATCAACTTTAATGCGCCTGCCATCCTGTGTGTCAACCTCATAACGCACATTTGGAACGGTGGTAATGATATCCATATTAAATTCGCGATCGAGCCGCTCCTGAATAATTTCCATATGGAGTAATCCAAGAAAGCCAGCCCTGAAACCAAATCCCAACGCTTTCGAAGTTTCAGGCTGATAGGTAAGTGAAGCGTCATTCAGCTGCAGCTTTTCAAGGGCCGAACGCAGATCTTCAAAATCTTCTGTCTGAGTAGGGAAAATTCCGCTGAAAACCATCGGTTTCACCTCTTTATACCCTTCAATCGCTTTATCCGCTTTCTTTTTTTGATGGGTTATGGTATCACCTACTTTTGCATCCTGGAGTGTTTTCACACTGCCAATCACGTAGCCCACTTCACCGGCTTTCAACTCCCCTGTCGGAAACTGCTTGATCTTGAGATACCCGACTTCTTCGGCGTCATACTCTTTTTTGGTTGCCATAAAAAAGATACCTTCCCCTTTCTTCAACACCCCTTCCACCACCCTGACGTATGCGATGGAACCGCGGTATGTGTTAAATACAGAGTCAAAAATGAGTGCTTTTAACGGCTTGTCGTAATTTTGTTCAGGGCCGGGTACACGCTCAACAATGGCCTCCAGCAATGCATCAATACCTTCACCGGTTTTCCCGGATACGCGCAAGATATCTTCCGGAGTGCACCCGATTAAATCCACAATTTGCTGTCCCACCCCATCCGGATCGGCTCCCGGAAGGTCAATTTTGTTTAAAACCGGTATGATCTCAAGACCCTGTTCTATAGCCTGGTACAGGTTGGAGATGGTTTGTGCTTCAATTCCCTGAGCTGCATCCACAATCAAAAGAGCACCTTCACAGGCTTTAAGGGCTCGTGAAACTTCATATGCAAAATCTACGTGCCCCGGGGTATCGATCAGGTTAAAAATGTAGATTTCACCGTTCGGTCGCTTATAGTCCATCCTGATCGCATGGCTCTTTATTGTTATCCCCCGCTCTCGCTCCAGATCCATACTGTCCAGGATCTGTTCCTGCATCTCTCTCTGACTGATGGCACCGGTACTTTCTAGAAGCCGGTCAGCCAGGGTAGACTTGCCGTGATCGATATGTGCAATGATGCAGAAATTGCGGATTTTCTTCATGCGTGTGAATTAAAAAACTGAAAATTTTTCAAGCCCTAAATATACAAACTTGGAACGCTGATTGCATTTAAATGTTATTTATAAGTTTTTACATATTACAATTCAGAAGATCGTTAAAATTTTTCTTGACCCAGCTACTAACCCAATATCACTATGCTGAAAAAATACATTATCTTATCTTTTTGTATCATTTTATACCTTCCGCTACTGCTGCACGCGCAGGTTAAATCGTTTGAAGAAGTTGTTGGACATACCATCGGTGACCGAATCACCCTGAGCCACCAGATTCTTGATTACCTGAACTATCTTGAGCAGGCATCCGACCGGGTGGTTTTGCAGGAAATCGGCACCACTTTCGATTACCGTTTACAGGTTGCTGCAATTCTCACATCACCAGAAAATCATGCCAGGCTGGATGAAATCCGCGAAAATGCACACCGGCTTAACGACCCCCGAACTACAAACCGTTCCCAGGCTGATCAGATCATCGAAACACAACCGGCCATTCTGTATCTCGGTGGTTCCATTCATGGATTTGAACTTTCAGGTACCGAAGGTGTCCTGAAAATCCTGGAGCATTTTACAACAAGTAATGATCCCGAAACACTTGAGCAGCTCAATAATACATTGATGGTGGTGGATCCCGTAATTAACTCTGACGGCCGCGACGCATTTGCCATCTTCAACCACCAGCAAAAAGGACGGGTTGCAAACCCGGATCTTGCCGACTGGTCGAACGATTTCACTTTTTGGGATGCCCTGAAATACCGCACCAGCCATTACTATTTCGACCTTAACCGCGACTGGTTTGCCCACACACATCCGGAAACCCGAAACAGGGCAGCCATTCTCAGGGAGTGGAGGCCGCAAGCCGGGGTTGATGCCCACGAAATGGGTTCGGAACGTGAATTCTATTTTGATCCTCCAACCAACCCTGTCTCACCCCTATTCCCGGAATACACCACCAAATGGTTCGAAGAATATGGACGCGCGTATGCCGATGCCTTCGACCGTGAAAACATTGAATACACCAAGCGTGAAATGTTCAACTATTTCTATCCGGCATACTTCACCTCTTACATGACCTATCAGGGTGCAGTTGGCATGTTGTATGAACAGGGATCTTCCCGCGGACTGGCCTGGAGAATGTCGGACGGTACCATTCGAACACTGGCCGATGCAGCCTTTAACCAGTACACTGCTTTCCGGGCCATGGTAAAACTTTCCAGCGACCGCAGAGCTGAACTACTTTCCGATTACTATGAATCTCATCAAAAAGCCATTGATGAAGGCAACCAGGGTATGGTTCGTTATCTAATCAAACAGGAAGGAGATCCTGCATTGGTTGCTGAAGCGGTAAATCTTCTGATGAGAAGTGGTGTTGAAGTGCACAGGCTTACATCTGGGATATCACTCAGCAATGTGTCCGATCGAACCGGTTCAGGCGTTGGCAATCACACTTTTGAGGCAGGTACCTATGTCATTGAAGCATCGCAGCCCAGAATGGCCTTCATCCGTAATCTCCTTGAACCGCATATTCAGGTACCTGAAGACTTCCTGGAAGAAG
Organism: Balneolaceae bacterium; assembly: GCA_007694095.1. Classification (GTDB taxonomy): domain Bacteria; phylum Bacteroidota; class Rhodothermia; order Balneolales; family Balneolaceae; genus Rhodohalobacter. Next base: position 5,112 of record RECI01000137.1, read on the forward strand.
CGAGAACACGGGTTGAAAGAGGTGAAAATCCACGGTTTTATGATATTACCTCCTGGTCTCTGCCATTACTTTTTAATTTACAGGCTTTCAGCAGTTCCGATAACCGGCCTGTATCCGCCAGCCTGTTAACCGGGCCGGTTTCAAATCCCGGTAGAATGACCGAAGATCACGCCGGATACGCCTACCTGATCGATGGCAGCCAGGCGAAAGCCCTTTCCACGGTTATACCACTGAGGGAGAAAGGGATCAGGCTGCATATTATCTATGAACCAACCCGGATAAACGGCAAAGATTACACCTCCGGCACACTCGTAGTTCGAACTGACGGAAAAGGGGAATATGTGCATGAAATCCTGACAGAACTGGCAGAGCGGTTCGATCTTGCCGTAGACGCTGTGGATACCGGAAGAGCTGATGCAGGCTTCCCGCCACTTGGTACCGTGGAAGGAAATCGAATTAAACTGCCAAATATCGCACTGCTTGGAAATTATCCTGTTAACGGTCTTTCCTTTGGCTGGGCCTGGCATACACTCGACCGTCAGTATGAAATACCGCACACAATTATTAATACTACTGCCATTGCATCAACTCCGATGGAACGGTTTGACGTTCTCATCATCCCTGAAGCACAAAACGCCCAGGAATTGCAAAAATATTTGGGTGATGCAGGTATTGAACGAATAAAGAAATGGGTTCAGGATGGAGGAACACTGGTTTCCATCGGTTCCGCGACCGATTTTGTAAGAACTACGATGGAACTCGGAAATCTGGCTTCATGGTACGATGATGAGGAAAATGAGCATGCCAACCGTGTAACTGTTCCCGGTGCTTTTGTACGAACCGAACTCGACCATAACGAGTGGCTGGTTTCCGGCTACGATGAAGATCTTCCTGTATTAATTAACTCCACCAGGCTTTACCGGGAGCCGGAAGGCGCTCCAACTTCAGCACGCAGAACTCCGGTAAAGGTAGCATCGGATGATAACGTCAGGATAGCAGGGCATATGTGGGAAGAAAATCATGAAAGGCTCCCTGGCAGTGTTTTTCTGTATGAACAGAGGATTGGTCAGGGCAGATTCATCTCCTTCGCTGAAGATGTTAACTTCCGCGGTTACTGGAGAGGAGTTGACCGGTTATTCCTCAATGCCGTGATACTTGGCCCAAGTGCGCCTTAGAATAAAAATATAGTAGCCAGGTACAGATAAGTCACAGGCACCGAAGCCTATCAACAAGGCTTTCGGTGTCCATTCTCTTCGGTATTAATCTTCGACCGGACTCAGCAATTCAACATGCAAGCGAAAAGCCTTTTCTTCAACTGACATTTCATCATACAGCTCCCGAATCAGGTCAAAAACCACCTCCGTCTCACCAATTACACTTGTTGATAAATAGTTTACATCCACTTCCACATCATGCTGTGCCAAAAATTCGATGATATCCTGAACTTTTTCTTTTGGATGGTCGGAATAAAGTGGGATATATGTAAGCTGCGCAATGGTTTTCATAACTTCATAAGATTATAATCGTTTATCTTGAGTAGGCATTCGAAGGAACATTTCTTTTGAATAGGGTTAAAATAGTGTGCGTTCATTTAAAAAACACAACTCAATTGTTAGTATTATGAAAATTTTTCATTCCATCTTAATGTTACTGATCGGAACCCTCTTATTTTCAGGTTGCGACAGTTCAAATGATACTGAATTTGGTACTCTGCGAGTATTATTGACCGATGCACCCGGAAATTATGAGGCGGTATACATCGATATACGTGAAGTAAGAATTCACAAAAGCAGCAATGCTGATGACGAAGATAGTGGCTGGAAAACGATCAATACCCAACCAATAATTGTTGATCTGCTAGAACTTACGAATGGTAAATACGAGATATTGGGCGAGGTTGATCTCGAACCAGGCCGTTATAACCAGCTCAGACTTATATTGGGTGACCAAAATGAAGTAGTGATCAGTGGAGTAAGCCATTCATTAACTACACCAAGTGCTCAGCAATCCGGCCTTAAACTAAATATCAATGCTGATATTGAAGGCGGAGACATGTATACACTGCTTCTTGATTTTGATGCTTCGAGATCGATCGTTCGGGCAGGACAGTCCGGAATCTATATCCTGAAGCCCGTAATCAATACCGCAAGGCTCGAACTCTCCGGAGCTATCGAAGGCACTGTGGCACCTGCTGAAGCACTGCCCTGGGTTTATGCCATTGCCGGTGCCGATACTGTAAGAGGAACACGCGCTGCTGAAAACGGTGATTTTCTGCTTATTGGGCTCATTTCAGGCACCTACCAGGTTGCGATCAATACTGCGGAGGAAGAGTATCCTAACAAGGTTATTCCGGATGTTGTAGTAAATGCACCCGAAACCACAAATGTGGGTACAGTGAACATCAACGAATGATTTGATCTCAATAATCAACTTTTAGTTAAAACCCGGGCAAACGTCCGGGTTTTTTTTTGGTATTACGCCAAATCCATGTTCTGTTTTTACACAAAAATAAATTGGTTTCGTTTAAATGAATTCCATAGTTTTCACTTTGTGAAAAACAGTAATTACCATATCACACATCATCACAGGCTCCACCATGGCAGCCACGGGCATTTTGTGCATTAATACCTCTCTTTTCGCACATACTTTTTATTGCCGCTTTTCCAACTCAATTATTCTAACAACTTCAGTATATCACCATGAGAACACTTGATTCAACCACATCATTGCGGATTGCCGTACAAAAAAGCGGTCGTCTGACCGACAAAACCCTCAATTTACTCGAAGGTATCGGGCTCAAATTTGACGATTACAAGCGAAGCCTCCTTGTTAAATGCCTCAACTTTGATGTTGAGCTGCTGCTTATACGTGATGATGATATCCCCGAATATGTTGAAGATGGAGTATGCGATCTCGGATTTGTAGGAGCCAACGTGGTAGAAGAAAACCAGGCTGATGTAACCATACTGCGCGGCCTCAATTACGGTGTATGCCGACTTTCACTCGCCGCAAAGAAGGAAGACAACCTGAAAACCCCGGAAGATTTTGCTGGAAAACGGATAGCCACCAGCTATCCGGGAATCACAAAACGATTTTTTGAAAGGAAAAATATTGATGTCGATGTTATCACACTGTCCGGATCGGTCGAGATTGCACCACGCCTCGAAATTGCTGATGCCATCAGCGACCTGGTTTCAACAGGGAATACCCTCAAAGCCAATGGACTGGAGGAAGTTATTAACATATTTGATTCCGAAACACAACTCGTCCAGACCAATAAACCCCTTTCAAACGGCAAAAAGGAACTGATTGAAAAAATTCTTCAGCGGATTGAAGGGTATCAAAAAGCGGCAAAAAGCCGGTATATTATGATGAACGCACCACAGGAAGCCGTGCCGAAAATCAAAACTCTTATTCCATCTCTGAAAAGCCCAACTGTGATGCCCCTGGCCGATAACGGAATGGTGGCGATACATACAGTTGTTCCTCTTTCAACTTTTTGGGATGTAATGGAACAACTGAAAGACGCAGGAGCAACAGGTATCGTGATGCTTCCGATAGAATCAATGATTGTTTAATTAGATTAAAGTCCCGAGTCATGAGACTTCAGAATGTACTCACAACTCAGGACTCACGACTACAATTAACAGATGAAAAAATTTATACTCAGTACCCTCACTGAAAAAGAAAAAGAAGAGTTGTGCAAACGGCCTAAAATGGACTTTCATTCTGTTTTTGCGCAGGTTCAGCCCATACTTGATGATGTTGAACAAAACGGAGATTCAGCAATCAGAAAGTACACAAAAAAATTTGACGGGATAGATCCGCAACCCGTTACAGTTGACCCGGCCGGCCTTGAGGTCAAACTCAGCACGAAAGTAAAAAACGCCATTGATCGGGCAATGAATAATATTTTCCGTTTTCACAGGGAACAAATGAGCTCGATCCTTGAAGTGGAAACCCAGCAGGGAGTGGTCTGCCGGCGTATTGCCAGGCCAATTGAACGCGTTGGCCTTTACATTCCCGGAGGTACGGCACCACTGCCATCAACCGCCATGATGCTTGGAATTCCCGCACTCATTGCCGGCTGCAAGACCATCGTTATGGCAACTCCCCCCGATAAGGAAGGAAACCTTCCTGAATCCGTTGTATACATTGCTCAAAAAACCGGGGTAAAAACAATTCTAAAAGCGGGAGGTGCACAGGCTATTGCAGCAATGGCTTTCGGCACCGAAAGCGTACCCGGGGTTGATAAAATTTTTGGACCCGGCAATCAATATGTAACGGCAGCCAAAATGCTTCTCCAAAACAGCGACGCCATGGTTGCCATTGATTTACCGGCAGGGCCTTCTGAAGTGCTGGTTATTGCAGATAAATATGCAGATCCGGCTTTTGTGGCATCCGACCTGCTCTCCCAGGCAGAACACGGATCCGACAGCCAGGTAGTTCTTGTGGTTACCAATAGTACAGATACAGAAGCCATTACCAGTGAACTGAAAAAACAGCTGGATAAACTGCCACGAAGAGCATATGCAGCACAGGCACTCGAAAAGAGTTACATTCTGATTACAAATGATACCGGCGAAGCCATAGAATTTTCTAACCAATACGCTCCGGAACATCTCATTATTAACACAGAAGATGCAGATGAACTGGCCGAAAAAGTGATGAATGCCGGGTCGGTTTTCATAGGACAATGGACACCCGAAAGTATGGGTGATTATGCCTCCGGAACAAACCACACACTGCCAACATACGGTTACGCAAAAATGTACAGCGGTGTAAACCTCCACAGTTTTCAAAAGTTTATAACCATGCAAAAAATCAGTGAGCAGGGACTTAAGAACCTTGGGCCAGCGGTTGAAACATTGGCAAAGCTGGAAGGGCTCGATGCCCATAAAAATGCCGTTAGTTTGCGGCTTGAAAAGCTGGGTGAGAAGAAAAAAAGAGAAAAGTGAAAAGTGAAAAGTGAAACGTTTATACATTAACAAATGCCAAACTCCATCAATATTGAATCGCTTATACGCGAGAATATCCGAAAATTAACTCCTTACCGAAGTGCGCGGGATGATTTTGACAAAGGCCTGTTGCTTGATGCGAACGAAAACAGCCTTGGCTCACCCATCAGAAATTCACTTGACCTGCACCGCTATCCCACCCCTACCCATGATGGCCTAAGAAACAAAATAGCAAAATGGCGGCATGTTGATTATGAAAACATTTTCCTTGGCGTGGGAAGTGACGAGCCCATCGACCTGTTGATACGGATTTTTTGTGAACCGGGCAAAGATTCAATAATCATTACACCGCCCACATACGGTATGTATAAAGTGGCAGCACATATTAACAATGTTGCAATCAAAGAAGTACTGCTGGACGAATTATTCCAATTACGGCCACAGGAAATTCTGAATTCAGCTGATGTAACAACAAAAATATTATACCTCTGTTCGCCAAATAATCCCACAGCAAATTCATTGAAACTCGCTGACATGGTAAAACTGGCTGCTTCATTCCCCGGTATCGTGGTTGTTGACGAGGCATATATCGATTTTGCCAAACAGGAATCGATGGCCCCCCTGGTACAGCAGTACCCCAACCTGGTAGTGCTGCAAACATTTTCCAAATCGTTCGGCCTCGCTGGTATCCGCTTGGGAATAGCCATTTCCAGCCCGGAAATTATTCGGGTGATGCTGCAGGTTAAAGCACCTTACAATATCAACAAACTTACAGCGGATACGGCTGCGAAAGCATTTGAAAACCTGCCCTTGGTGAAATTCAATATCGAAAAAATTATCGAAGAACGTGAATATCTGGCCGATCAGCTTCGGCAGATCCCGCAAGTTAAAAAGGTATATCCTTCGGATGCCAATTTCCTTCTTTTTAAAATCAATGATGCCCAAAATATCTATCACAAACTTGCTGATAAAGGTGTAATTGTACGATACCGGGGCAATGAACCGCGTTGTGAAAATTGCCTCAGGTTAACCATTGGCATGCCCGATGAGAATGTACGGTTTCTTAAAACCCTTAAATCGCTTATCACATGAAAATTTTTATAGATCAAAGCGCATTTGTCTCCGATTCTGAAAAATACCTGCCGCCAACCTCCCTCTTTGCAATCAAATATCTTCAGTTTCATGGCTATGAACTTGCATTTGAAAGGTCCGTTTTATCATCAGATCTACAAAAATTACTCGACCAGGAACTGGTACTCAATCATTCTTTTAATGCGCAAAATGCAGAAGCAGTCATAAATAAAAAGAAAACTTTTCGTCTGATATCTGGCGAATATGTGATCGCTGAGGCCTCATCCTGGGAAAATCTCGCAAAAAAAATCCTGTTCCCCGAGAGAAAGGCAACCATTACCCGGAACACAAAAGAAACACAGATTTCGGCGACCATTAACCTGGACGGAACGGGCGAAAGCAACATCAAAACCGGTCTCAATTTCTTCGACCATATGCTTGACCAGATTGCCAGGCATGGGCTGATTGACATAACCCTTCACTGTGATGGCGACCTGCAAATAGATGAACACCATACCATTGAGGATACTGCTATTGTATTGGGGCAAGCCATACGGGAAGCTCTTGGTGAAAGCAAAGCCGGGATACAACGATATGGTTTTGTTTTAGCTATGGATGAGTCTCAGGCTACTGTGGCAATTGACCTGTCTGACCGGCCCTTCCTCCGGTGGGACGTACCTCTTCAACGTGAGTATGTCGGTGACTTTCCCACAGAAATGCTGGAACATTTTTTTTATACGATGGCAATGAACGCAATGGCTACCCTGCATGTTAATGCAAACGGAAAAAACGAACATCATATAATCGAAGCGGTGTTCAAAGGTTTTGCCAAGGCATTACGATTTTCCGTCAGCAGAAATGAACGAAATATGGGAATACTCCCGACAACAAAAGGAACCATTTAAGTAAGTGAAAAGGCAAAAGTGAAAAGTTAAAAGTGTAATTTGGCGCAAGTGTTTCATTTATCCCTGCGGGATTTGTGTCCAACACGAATTTGGCACACATGCAGTACGAGTGATTTGACATAAGCGGCACGAAAACGTTTTGATGCGCCACCTCAATAAAGGTAAAGGACACACCCTTTCACGAAATTATTTCACTTTTCACTTTTGCCTTTTCACTTTTGAGTTCTCACTAAAAAAAACATGATAGGAATCATCAAATATCAGGCAGGTAATCTCGCGTCAGTAGCCAATGCATTGGACAGGCTGGGTGCAGATTATTTTATTTCGGACAACGCTGAAGAACTCGAAAAAGCAGACGCTATTATTTTTCCCGGTGTTGGTCATGCCGCTGCCGCGATGGATGATCTGCGGGCAAAAGACCTGGACATCTGGCTAAAAAATACCAGGAAACCTCTGCTTGGCATTTGCCTGGGTATGCAACTTCTATTCGAATCATCTGAAGAGGGTGATTGTAAAACACTCGGTATCATACCGGGTCGGCTCAGGAAATTCGACTCCACACTAGCCAAAGTTCCACACATGGGATGGAACCAATTTGATGCCATGAAGGAGCATCCTCTTATTAAAGGTATTGACGATAAACAATTCCTCTATTACGTGCACGGGTACTATGCTCCAACAAATGAGTATACTCTTGCGAAGTGTAAATATATCAGCGATTTTGCCGCGGTTGTTTCTAAAAACAACTTCATGGGTGTGCAATTTCACCCCGAAAAGTCAGGCCAGGTGGGGTCACTATTGCTTCAGAACTTTCTCGAAATGGTAAAAGGCCACAAACAAAACAGTCGGCAACAAGAGTAATATTTGTACGCTATTGTCGTGC
>RECI01000243.1 GCA_007694095.1 Balneolaceae bacterium
GGGTTCAGTGAAAGTAGACATGTCGGATGAAAGCGGGGAGTGGAATTACCGGTGGGTCAACCTGGAAAAGGCGGAGTGGAGTGAAAGTGGGCAGATATGTGGCGGGAGTGATGTAAGGGTAACTGAACCCAGAAAAGGGCACTGGATTGTTGTTTTGCTGCCTTAATAATTCGGTTTTTTTACCAATGGGCAGTGTTGATCAGGAAACTGTGAAACTAAAGATGCATTTGAAAAAATCAGGCTTTCTGTACCGGTTTAATTCTAAGCCTAAGACTTTAAAAATATGATGAATAATAATATAAATTTGTTTACTACACTGTTTTCTATAGTTCTGATATTTGGTTTTATTCCTGTATAAGAATCAAAACTGTTTGCGCAAACAGCTACTGTAGATAAGGAATCCAGGATTCAGGTCTCCAGCGAAAACCCACGTAACTGGCAGTATTAAGGAAAAACGGTTTTACTGATCGTGGATTCCTGGGAAGACAATCTGTTCAACCATCCTGCTCGAAACACCGGGGTCGGGCCACTGGATTGCCCTGATCTGGCCGAAGCGTCAAAACTTTTGAGATATCAATAAAAAGATTCAGAAATGGTTTGGATTTTAATTTCTTAAAAAGGATTATTAAAAGATTGTAGTAAATCTGAAACAGGAACCCTATTCAACAATCTAACAATATGAAAAGACGAACATTTTTAAAGAAGACCGCACTCGGAACAGCAGCACTGGCCGGATCATTTTATATGCCCGCTTTTGGGAGAGAACGAAAACTGAAAGTGGGATTAATCGGTGCCGGATGGTACGGAATGGTGATCAGTGAAGCTGCACTGGATGTTGGAGGTGTGGAATTTGTGGCTGTCTGTGATGTGGATTCGGAGCATCTGCAGAGAAATGCAGGCAGGCTGGAAGAATTGCAGGGAATTCGTCCACAGACATTTGCCAATTACCGTGAACTTCTTGAAATGGACGGGCTTGAGGCCGTTTTTATAGCATCACCGCCACAGTGGCATGCGCTTCAGTTTATCGATGCCTGTGAGAAAGGCCTCGATATCTTTATCGAAAAGCCGCTCAGCTATGATCCTATGGAAGGGTTGGCAATGGTTGAAGCGGCTGAAAAGGCAGGCAATATAGTTGCTGTAGGTTTTCAGCGCAGGCAAAGTGCAGCGTTTAAGCACGCTCAGCAGTTTATTGAAGATGGAAATGCAGGGGAGATAAGAAAGGTTGTAGCCCAGATTCATTATCGTGCCAATCCCGGCGATAACACGATCCAGGATCCGCCTGCATCACTCGATTGGGATGAATGGTGCGGGCCTGCCCCCAAACTACCGTACCGGCCGAGTATTGGACATTTTAGCTGGCGGCTTGAAAAAGAGTACGGAAACGGTCATATGGTAGACTGGGGCATCCATCATATCGACAGCATTCGGCGAACGCTTGGTTTGTCAATACCTGACCGGATCCATGCAAGCGGTGGCCTTTATGCTCTGAAAGATCGAATCACCACACCCGATACCCTGAATGCCACCATGCAGTTTGGGGAATTACCTGTAGTATGGCAGCACAGAATGTGGGGATCGCTCGAAGAGAATCCGGTATATAACAACGGTATTTTTTACCACGGCGACAAGGCAAGCCTGTTTGTTTCAGATAACCGTTTTATTACATGGCAAACCGGCGATGAAACCCGCAAAAAAGAGATGGTCATCCCAACCGAAGGGGGAATGCAGCAGCTTCATATGAAAGAGTTTATTGAAGCGGTTAAACTACGCGATATGTCCGGAATCAGCAGCAGAATACGCGATGCGTTTGAATCATCGGCAACTGTTCAACTGGCGGCAATTTCTTATGAAACAGAGAGTGTGGTTCAGTGGGATAACCAGGCAAAAACTGTTGTTGGCAATCCTGCAGCCGCAGCTCTGCTGAAACGCGAATACAGAGGGCCCTGGCAGCATCCGGGGTAGGTGGAAATCCGACATAACACTTATATAATTGTGCTTTATGAAAATAACCGGTTCCGGTTGTCGTTATTAATGCGCATTTATTATATTTATGATGCGCATTTATAATAAAACACCCTTATGGCAAAAAAGACATTAAACCTTACCATCAACGATAGCATTAAGGAACGTGCCAAACGGATTGCAAAAAGCCGTGGCATTAGTGTGTCACAACTTTTTGAGCAGGCGGTTATCCGGGAGGAAGATCCGGAAGAACTTCATCTTGACCCTGAAAGTGTTGCATACAAAATCTATCATATGATACCTGAATCTGAAAAAGTGGATGATTTCGACTATAAAGAGATGAAGGAAAAAATCCTGAAAGAGAAATATGGGGTTTAAAAGGATACTCATCGATACAAATATCTGTATCGACGCAGCACTTATCAGGAAGCCATTTGTAACAAATGCATTGCAAATCATTGATCTGTCGCAATCAGGTAAAGTCGAGGCATTTGTTGCCGCACATTCATTTGACACGATTTTCTACGTGCTTCGAAAAAAGGTTTCGGTTCAGCTAATATATGCCCTGTTGAATGAGTTCAGGTCGGTATTCAGTATTGCAGCAGTTACACAGGATATTATTGATCGTGCTTTGCAATTAGAATGGCCCGATTTAGAAGATACCATCCACTATGAGGCTGCGATAGCTGTTGGCTGCGATGCCATAGTAACCCGGAACCCCCGAGATTTTTATGAAATCAGTATTCCGGTTTTGAGTCCTGCTCAGATATTGGCTGATTTCAGATAGCAGGTAAATGAGTCCGGCCTCATGTAAATCAGATGACCTGCTATCTACAGTTCGCATCTCGACTACGTTCGTCACATTCGTTCCTCACTGCGCTCAATGTGACGTATCGAGATGGGGTTGAATAATTATAAAAACTACCCGTCAGTTCGAGCGCAGCGGAGCGAAGTCGTGAACCGCTACATCCGTTAATCCACAACCTGTATCACAACCCTCGCATACCGGGTCATTGGCAAATCGGCATCATCTTTCACTTCACAGATCATGTGAATGATATCACCGGGCAAAGCATCATCGGGGACAATTATGGTAGTGATGTCCGACTCCGGTGATCCGATTTCAATCACACCTCCATAACTTCCGGCTTCAACATATTGCCACCATCGAAAACTCAGTTGATCACCGTCCGGATCGAAAGATTCAGATGCATTCAGTTCCAGAGTTTCTCCGGCCGCTTCCTCCAGCTCAAACGGATGTGTAAGGCGTACAACCGGTGGATGATTGGCATTATTATAATCGGATGTGACAGTCCACTGCATTCTTGCCGCGAAATCTTCAGATATTGGGACGATGAACCTCCAAAGCGGTTTTGTATTGTCGCCGTTGTCTTGCGCATCGATCCATAAATTGCTGTCACCGGTTCGTTCAAAACGGCCGCCCCATCCACCCCATGCGGGATGTTCGGTGCTGCGAAGCCCGGTATTAATCACATGGAAAAATGCGGGTGAATCTCCCTCTTCCTGCACGCGTGCCCGGTAAAGGCCGCCAAGAGGACCAACACTGCTAATATGTTGTGTAACCCACTCTTCACTGTATATCTCGTGATCCTGGAATGGATTCAGGCGGTCGTGACTGTAGGCAATAACTCTCCAGAACTGATGCAGGTTGATAATATAATTAACGTCAGGAAATTCTGTGACCATCCATTCCCGCAGGTCGTCCTGTTCGGCAATTGCATAGATATAGGCTCTGGAAACTGCATAATCGAGCTGTTCGGGGTGTGACTCCCGGATACGGTACAGTGCCTGTGCGATGTTGTTCAGTCCGCCCCAGGCCTGCAGCCAAACCGGCCGGGGATCGACATCCAGGAGGACTTCCACAATTTTACCGGAACCAGCCGTATCCATTTCTTCACCCACGGCTTCCCGGCCAATATTTTTCATCTCTCCTACATAGAGCAGTGATCGAAGGTGATCGGGTCTCGGAAATGTTTCGTCATGCACAATCAGGTTTTCATATACCTCTTCGTACACGTCAATGTAATCGTGCATCCAACGGGTACCGTTGCCTTCAGGGTGCCACATCGAGTTCGTGTAGATGAGTGCTTCGATGTCAACATCGGTAGTATAGAGCAAAAACCGCACGAAAGAGTCTTTATCATCCTGTTCGCCGTCGGTTGTGACGATAATTCTGGGCCTTTCAAGTAATTTTAGTTGGCTGTTAGAATCTGCAGATGAAAGTTCAGAATTTACACATGCCGAAAAAAGCAATGCCATGATGATTGTAACTGAAATATTAAATACTCTGACGTGATGAAACATTGAGGGTTAAATCATTTTCTATTTATTTATGCAAAGAATGTATATGTACTTTTTCGAAAAAAAATAACCGGAATAAGCAACGATGTAATCTGTACTGGTTAGTAAATGATTAGAATTTCACCGAAACTACAGATCTGATTTCCTATATTATTTTAAATACCCGGTATGCAGATTACACCCTTACAAAAAAACATAAGTATAGCAGCTGGAATATGAATATTATTCTGTACCATACCAAAGATGGCTGGTATGAAATAATATCGTATTAATCCACCATCATAGATTTTATTCATATTTTTTAATATACCCGGTAACATTGCCGCCATTTTCATCGATGAGATGATTTATTCAGCTTATAAATTTCGGATACTACGTTTCTTTGTTCTTCTGTGTGTCTTTCAGCTTTTTTCAGAAGCAACAGTAGCAATCATATCACAGGAGATTACTGTACCTGTAAGCTTTTCCAAAACAGGAGGGTTTTATACTGAAGAATTTATTCTTGAACTTTCTCATCCCCATCCTGACGCACGGATTTATTACACGTTGGATGGGTCGGTACCGGACCCGGGTAATCTGGATGGGACAACTTATCTGCACATGGACCGCTACCGGAGTGATCAACAGGTAATGCTCGAAAAAAGCTACACTACTCACCGCTACGATGGCAAGTCACCCATAATGATTCGTAACCGGTCGGTTGAAGAGAATTACTTCAGCCGTATGCAGACAGCGATTGAAATACAGTCGGTGCCCTATTACTTTCCGAGAGAACCGGTTTTTAAAGGCACTGTTGTACGTGCAATTGCTATTGTAAACGATCAGGTTTCACCTGCAGTAACACATACTTATTTAGTTACTGAGGAAGGAAGAGGCCGTTTCACATTGCCAGTTATCGCCATAACCGTTCAGGAAGATGAGTTATTCGATTACCACAATGGCATTTATGTGCCCGGTTTTTTATATGACCAGAATAATCCTTTTTCAACCCGTGGTGATGCGCGTGCCAATTATACACAGAGAGGTATTGAATGGGAAAGAAGGGTCACTCTCGAGCTATTTGAATCAGGATCTTCAAATCCTGACCTAAAGCAGGATGCCGGTATTCGCATACATGGTGGGTGGAGCCGGACGATTCCGATGAAATCATTACGCCTGTATGCCAGAAGTGAATATGGCGAAAACCGTTTCAGGTATCAGATGTTTCCAGACCAACCTTATACAGTTTTTAACAGGCTGATTCTTCGGAATGGTGGCAATGACTGGTCCGAGGCGATGATGCGTGACCCGCTTTTACAGGGTATTGTGAAACACATGAATATCGATACGCAGGCCTATCGTCCCTTTATAGTCTTACTTAACGGAGAATATTGGGGTATCCATAATATGCGGGAGCGGTATGATAAACATTACCTTGCCCGAAAATATGGAGTGGATCCTGATAACATCGATTTGCTGAACAACAAAGCAGTGGCCAGTGAAGGGAATAACCATCATTACATGGAGACACTTAGTTATATCAGAGAGTACGGCCTGGAGGAGGATATACATTACGAATTCATCAAAACAAGAATTGATGTTGAAAACTATATTGATCACCAAATTGCTCATATTTTTGTTGCCAATGCAGATTGGCCGGGTAATAATATCGACTTTTGGCGCCTCCGTACTAATGAGTTTCAACCGGAAGCTCATTACGGGCAGGATGGTCGCTGGCGCTGGCTTACTGTGGACATGGATTTTGGCTTTCACCTTTATGATGGCTGCAATGAAGTAAATCATCTTTGTTCAACTCCGGATCATAATACACTTGCATTTGCTGCGAGAACTGATGGGCCGGTATGGCCTAACCCACCGTGGGCTACAGAGCTATTTAGGGCGTTATTAGAAAATGAAACTTTCAGAACCCATTTTATAACACGATACCTGGACCAACTGAATACAGCATTTCTTACTGAACGTTTAGAAAGTGAAGTAATGAGAGTGTCAGACAATATCAAACAGGAAATGAAAGAGCACCTCGACAGATGGTTTGCGTCTCATAGCTGGCATAATATGAACCGATGGGAAAATCTGATCCGTTCTCGACTCCTGCCATTTGCAGAGCAAAGGAACGAATATGCCCGAATGCACCTCAAAGAGTTTTTTAATATTCAGAATGAGCATATTCTTACCGTAGATGTTTCTGATCCGGCCGCAGGGTTTGTTCAGGTCAATACGATTTTTCTTTCTCCCGAAACTCCTGGCATCAGCACAAATCCGTGGCCCTGGCAGGGTAGTTACTTTGAAGAGATTCCAGTTGTTCTGGTGGCACATCCTTTACCAGGCTACCGCTTTTCACATTGGGTTGGTGAAGGACGGCGCTACCATCACCCGGTTTTGCAACGTAATCTTACCGGGGCTGAATCACTGAAAGCCGTTTTTTATCCGGATCAGGAAGCCGTAATGTTTCCTGTTGCTCATTCGTTGCGGAAGGAGCCCTATCATTTGAATGAATGGCCGTCAAACAAAATAACAGAATGGCCGGGTGATAAACCCGAAAGTGGTTATCCCGAACATATGGTATTTGTTTATATGAATAATGAGGATCCTCAGCTAAATGCAAATATTGCTGGTTTTACCGAGGGATTATATAATCTGGATACACGTACGCGAATAAATGGGTTGGGTGAGGGCGGTTTTGCATTCATCAATACAAGTAACGGTAATATGGGATATCCGGATACAAAGCTTGGCGGAGCAATACTTGCAATCAATACGCGGCGAATCAGGAATATCCGGGTTCAGTGGGATGGCAGCACTATACGTCCTAATTCAAGGGTGTATAACCTAAGGCTGCAATACCGTATTGGTAACGAAGGCCCCTTTAAGGATGTAATGGACGAACATGGCCGGCCAGTGGAGTATAAACGAAATGAAAAGGAAGGGCACAGTGAGCAAATGGGTCCGGTGTATTTACCAGAAGATGCTGAAGATAAAGGATACATTCAGCTTTTATGGAGGTATTACCACACAGGTATTCAACTGGATGAAGACAGCGGGCAGCGGTCTAAAATGGCTGTTTCAAATATTCTGGTTGAAGGTCTGGACATTCTGGGTGAAGATTTTGATTTGATATACCCACCGAATCATAAGGTTTTTCAAAACTACCCAAATCCATTTAATTCAGTTACAATTATTGGTTATGAACTGAATGAAGCCGCCGAGGTAAGAATAGATATTTATGACATGCTGGGACGCCGTATCGAAACACTTCTGAATGAATTTCGGCAAGCCGGAGGCCACTATGTTCGCTGGGAGGCATCCGGACGTGCAAGTGGTATTTATATTTGTCGATTACAGATTGGAAACCAGGTAATAACCCAAACAATGACACTTGTTAAATAAGTTGTTCTTGTAGGTCGATTCGGGTTTTACTTTATTGGGCAGCAACGATATTGGTCGTTCAGAAAATGTACTGAAATTGAGGCAATAATCGGGAAGATTGATAAATAAATGAAGTTTTATTTGAGGGTATTGAGCAACTTTCCGGTACTATTGACATCAGTAAAAAGACTATTAAAACGGTAGAATATGGACACATTCAATAAACAAACACGAAGAGAATTTTTAATGAAAACGGGATTGGCAGCAGCAGGCCTTGGCATTGCCGGCACTTCTGCTTTTGCAGTCAGCGGCAGGTATTCAAAAAACAGTCTGCCCCACTGGAAAGGCTTTAATCTGCTCGATTTCTTTTCACCTGATCCCCAGCGCCCGCGTCCGCCGTCAAAAGAAGATTACTTTAAATGGATGGCGGACTGGGGTTTTGATTTTGTGAGAATCCCGATGGCGTATCCCTACTATGTGGAGTTTGACCGCAGCCGGAATATAACACCTGATGAGGTATACAATATCAGCGAAGAAATGGTTGAGAGGATTGAAAGACTGGTTGCTATGGCGCACAAGTACAACCTGCACGTGAGCCTGAATCTTCACCGCGCGCCCGGATATTGCATCAATGCAGGTTTCCATGAACCCTATAATCTCTGGCTTGATGAAGAGGCGCAGAAGGCATTTAATTATCACTGGGAATTTTGGGCCAGGCGCTACAAAGAAATTTCGGCCGACAAAATAAGTTTTGACCTGGTGAACGAACCAGCCATGAGAGACGATCCGAATGATCAGCATTCACCGGTAAGGGCCATCCCCGGTGAGGTTTACCGGAATGTGGCAAAAGCTGCCAGGGATGCCATTCAAAGTGCAAATCCAAGCCACCTGGTGATTGCCGGAGGCAACAATGTGGGGACTACCGTAGTCCCGGAATTGCTTGACCTGGGTATAGCCAAAAGCAATCGTGGATACTTTCCTGCACAAATATCACATTACCGGGCGCCGTGGGCATTCGCCGATATTGATGCACTGCCCGAACCCAAATGGCCGGGGCAGGTTGGCAACCGCTACTTCAGCCGTGCACTGCTCGAGGAGCATTACGCACCATGGATTGAGATCGTAAAGCAGGGTGTTGGCGTGCATTGCGGGGAGCTGGGGTGCTTCAACCAAACCCCGCACGATGTATTTCTCGCATGGTTCTCTGACACTCTGGATATTCTCACAGAAAACGGCATAGGTTATGGTTTGTGGGAATTCAGGGGCAGTTTCGGGATACTGGATTCCGGAAGGGCCGATGTGGATTATGAAGATTGGTATGGATACAAGCTCGACAGAAAACTGCTGGATTTGCTGATGAAACAGAATATTTAGTGAATTTTCGGGGGTTGATTTTTCTAACCTTTCACCAAAGGCACTTGTGGATCGTTCAGACTTGAAATGAAAATTTCAAATGATGATTATTACATATCTTTCGTATTCTATAGTGAAGAAAAAAATGAAATCAACACTCTATGAATATTGTATTTCTTGATGTAAAAACCGTTGGAGATGTGCCAAATCTCAATGATTTAAAATCTTTCGGAGAGGTAACATTTTATCAAACCACAAGGCCGGAAGAAACAAAAGAGAGAATCAGTGATGCGGATATTGTGATCACAAATAAAGTTGTTTTAGGCCGTGGATTGATTGAAAGTGCGAATAATTTGAAACTGATTTGTGTAGCTGCCACAGGGATGAATAATATTGATCTGGAAGCCGCGGAAGATGCGGGAATCAAGGTTAAAAATGTTGCCGGATACGCTTCCCAAAGTGTGGCTCAAAGCACATTTGCACTAATTCTTTACCTGATGCATGATATCCGGTATTATGATGAGTATGTTAAAAGCGGTGAGTATTCAAAAAGTGATATTTTCACCAATCTTGACCGTCCGTTCCGGCAAATTTACGGGAAAAGATTCGGCATTATTGGGCTTGGTAATATTGGCCAGCAGGTTGCCGGGATTGCGGAAGTATTCGGGGCAGAGGTGGTTTACTACTCAACGTCAGGCAGAAATACTGGTCAGCCATACAGGCAGCTGCACATCGATGAGCTTCTGGAAACATCCGACATAGTATCCATACATGCTCCTCTGAATGAGAATACCGAGGGATTGATCGGTTATGAACAGCTCAAAAAGATGAAGCGGAATGCAATCCTGATCAACACAGGCAGGGGTGGTATTGTGAATGAATCAGACCTGGCACAGGCACTGGATGAGAACTTGATTGGTGCCGCCGCACTGGATGTTTTTGAACACGAGCCCATTAAACCGGAAAATCCACTGCTAAAAATAGTGAACAAAGAAAAACTTGTGATGGCACCGCATATCACATGGTCAAGTATAGAAGCGCGAACAAAACTGATTGAGGGGGTCGGGAAGCATATTGAGAGCTTCTTAAGAGGTGATATTTCTAATTATTAATTTTTTTTAATAATTTATTTGCATCGTTAGCCTAAGAATAGTATTCTGCAACTGCTAAAGTTGAAGTTTCTAATTATGGAATTATAAAATCATCCCAGCAAAATTTTTCTGATAGTGGTTATGCAGGCTGGTCTACTCCAACCGGTACTGTAGTGAGTAGCGGTGGTTTTCAATTCACAGAAGTTAGTACTGCATAAACATCAGCACCTGCCGGACCTGATTCGGAATGGCCTCACTACACATTCGGTTCTGAAGAGTATGGATGGGTAGTACAATCTGCAGGAGGCGGTTTGACAACAATATATGCTATAGGTCTGGTGGATAGCCGGCCCGAATTCGTTCAGAACTGCGACGATTTCGAAGAACTCGGCTACAGGAACCGGGGTCAGTGTGTACGTGATAATAATCCCGGGAGATAACGAATTTGTTTATTTGAGTTAATGCAATCACAAAACCTTCATCTTAATGGTGAAGGTTTTTTTTTGCAATTGTGTTCTAAATTATCGCTGTTATTAACCACGTCTCCTCAAAACCGTTAAAATCAGTTTTTTGATCCGTATTGGGAATGATGCAAGAACAAAGGTTTGTGGTATAGCTATTCATAACAATATTGAAGTAAGTATGTATTTATTGTAAGGGTAAAAAGTCACTTACGGGTATATGAATAGGAATGCAATGCAATCTATGCCACGTTTGTGAGTATGAAATCTTTTCCCCGTTTCTGCCTGGTCTTTACGCGGTCTTTACCGTTCTTCCTTATTTTGATCGGTTTATTTATCGTTGATGCTGATATGAAAATATCGGTTAACAGATACTCAGACGGCCAATCCATTCAACCCTATCACAAAAATCCCTGGTACTGGCAATACAAAGGAGTGCATGTGATGCTGCTGGGTACCACAGATCGCGACAATCTCTGGCAATGGACCGGTGAGACATTGATCTGTCAACCCGACAAGATGAAAGCTGCCGGCAGTGAGCATCCTGGGAAAGACCATCGCTACCTTCGCCTGATAACCGAACCCGGTGAAGTTGCGGAAATCATCGAAGCAATCATGTTAAATGAATTTTAAAGGGATAGAAAATGAAGATACATATTCAAATTGCAGTTATTTTCTTTTGCATAACCATTGCGATTGCCCTTCTGCCGGGTATTTCGAATGCACAGGATATTCAAGAGCTTCCCCAGATTTCTGTTGATGGAAACCGTTTTGTTGATGATACCGGGAATACAGTAACCTTTCAGGGGGTAAGTGTTGCTGATCCACACAGGCTGAACAATGCCGGACAGTGGAAACGGGAACTGTTTGAAGAAATTTCAAACTGGGGTGCCAACGTGGTCCGCTTACCGGTACACCCGCTATGGTGGAGAGAACGGGGGGAGGAACAATATCTGGAATGGATTGACGAGGCGATTGTGTGGGCCAAAGAGTTTGAGATGTACCTGATAATTGACTGGCATAGCATAGGAAACCTTCGAACGGAACTCTTTACCAGGGAAATCTATGAAACATCACTTAAAGAAACTCTCGCATTCTGGCGCCTTATCTCGGAAAGGTATGCAGGCGAAACCACTGTTGCCTTTTATGAAATTTTCAACGAGCCAACCACGGCAAATGAGCGGTTGGGAAGCATCAGTTGGGAAGAGTGGAAAGAAATAGTTACCGATATTATCACAGTGATCTATGAATATAACCCGGACACGATACCACTGGTAGCGGGTTTTGATTGGGGATATGATTTAACACCGGTTCGCCATTCACCTGTCGAAATAGATGGTATCGCTTATGTGAGTCATCCTTATCCGCAAAAACGGAGTCCACCCTGGGTGGATAAATGGGAGGAAGATTTTGGATTTGTTGCCGATACATACCCCCTGTTTGCAACCGAGTTCGGATACATGAGGGAGTATGAGAGCGGTGCACATATACCTGTAATCGGCGATGAAGAGTACGGGGAAATTATCACCAGCTATTTCAGGGAAAAAGGAATATCATGGGTTGCATGGGTTTTTGATCCTCAATGGTCACCACAGCTTATTCAAGACTGGGATTTTACACCCACACGTTCAGGTGAGTTTTTCAGGGGAGCTATGAGGAATTAAAAACACATAGAATTAAATTAATCGTATAACTTTGAATCATAACCATACTAACAAATGAGAAAAATTAAGACAGGAGTCATTGGAATCGGATTTATTGGTATTGCCCATATAGAAGCCCTGAGAAGGCTTAATAATGTTGAAGTAGTTGCCATAGCAGAAGATTCTGATGGTGCTGAAGAAAAAGCAGAAAAACTTGGAGTACCAAAATTGTATCGTAACTATAAAGAATTACTTAGTGACTCCGACATTGAAAGTGTACATATCTGCACGCCAAATTATTTGCATTATGAAATGTCGAAAGAAGCACTGCTTGCCGGTAAACATGTAATTTGCGAAAAACCACTTACAACTTCTGTCAGCCATTCTGCAGAACTGGTGGAACTTGCGGATAAGCAAAATTTGGTGAATGCTGTTAATTTCAATATCCGTTTTTATCCATTGATTCACGAACTGAATGCCTTAATAAAAAAAGGGGGACTTGGGGATATTTTCTCAGTTCACGGCTCTTACCTTCAGGATTGGCTGTTTCATCCAACCGACTACAACTGGAGGCTTGAAAAAGGGCTCTCAGGAGATTCCCGTGCAGTAGCAGATATCGGCTCTCACTGGATGGACCTTACAGAATTTGTTACCGGATTAAAAATCACAGGGGTTTTTGCCGATTTTGCAACCT
>RECI01000003.1 GCA_007694095.1 Balneolaceae bacterium
AGAAAGCCTGAGTATTGGATAGAGAGGGTAGATTTGTAATTTCAGATTGAAGACAAGAAGCCGTTGAACTGTGGAATTGTGGAACTGTAGGACTGTTCAACGATTCGACAGTTCAACAATTCAACGATTCAACGATTCCACTCAAAACTAAAAACTCCACCCCCTGAATCCTGAACCTTGAACCCGGACTCTGGCAGGTTTACTGCCGGCAGTTTAATCATGTATTGCCAATAGTACTATTTCTTATGATTTATAGTTATGTTAGCAACATAATATATCTCATTATGCATACTGTATAATCGTATGAACAGTAAAGATTCCATACAGCAAAGGATTTTCAAAACAGCAGGCCATTCCCGGATTACAAATGAAGAAACCAATGTTGGGCCATCTATTCAAAAAGAAATAGAAAAACTCATTTCCCCGTTGTTATGGGATCGGAACACGGATGAGAAGTATTATTTACAGTTGTTGGAAAAGGAGAAACGTACATCCGCAGAAGAGAAAGAACTCCAGTCACTTTATATTAAAATTCTGAACTTTAATAACTGGCATACGGTTGTGAAACATTTTGGGGTAAAATACGCAGTAGAACAGATGCTTACAGAAAATGTGATAAGGGGGCTTTTTCCCCGCCCGTTGAGAAAAAAATATGAATTCGTACGGAACGTATTATCAGAGGCTTTATAATCTTCAGGATGAGGTTCTTAACCATGTCAGGGATGCAGGTACAGGATTTTATCTGACCGGCGGCACCACGTTGAGCCGTTGTTATCTTGGGCACCGCTATAGCGACGATCTCGATTTTTTTATGAATTTTTCGCCCACATTTTCCCGTGAAGCTGACGATATTAAGAAAAAACTCCGGTTGGTTTATAACGAGGGTTTCAAATTGCAAATTGACCAGGATTTTTTTAAACGATTTTTGATCGTTGATACTGAACGGCAACTTGAACTGAAAATCGAATTTATAAATGATGTGGAGCACCGGACGGGAGACATCCGTAAACATATCATTTTTCCGAGAATTGACAGTTGGCAAAATATTCTGTCTAATAAAATAACAGCACTCACTCGGAATGAGCCAAAAGACTGGATTGACATACTCTACATTAGTTATGAGTATCCTTTTAACTGGATGGAGCTAATTGAGGAAGCCAAAAAGAAAGATAGCTGGGTCGAAGAGATAAAAGTTGCTTCCTATTTTCATGAGGTTGAGTACATTTCGGATGTCAGGTTTATCCATCCACCCGATACAGAAACGATTTTGACAGACTTAAGAACCATTGCAAAAGATATTTTGATAGGTGGTGAAAATACGCTTGCCCCGAAGTAGGTTGCCAGGCGGTTTGATCTCAGATTCTCGATTACCCGATATCTGATCTCAGTTCTGTTCCACAGTTCCACCGAGGTAAGTAACTGAATTACAGTTCAAAGTAATATGAATAGAAGTTAAATAACAGCCTATTTATATACCCTGTCTTTTGATCAGTTATCATGCCGGCATGCAGGTGACATACATAAGCATTTTCAAATAAGTTTGATTATACTTCGTTTTTTATTTGGTTAGAATGGCTAAAAGGTCATTCAAATCAAATTGAATATGGTTAAATCCATTTTAAACCCTTAATTGATAGTGATGAGCCGTAAACATGACAATATAACGTATGATGATTACATCAGAGGAATCGACAAACTTGAGCCGGAACAACAACTTCGACTGGTAGAATTGATTTCAGCAAAACTGTACCAGCAGATCAAAAATAAAAAAAACGGTCACAAAATTACTGAGTTGCACGGATTAGGAGCCGAAATCTGGAAACCAATTGATGTTGATGACTATTTAGAGCAGGAGAGATCATCTTGGGATTAATTGATGATATAAAGCACTCTGCCATTTGTCTGGATACAGCTCCGATAATCTACTACATCGAAAAGAATGCCAAATATGAATCCTCTCTAAAACCACTTTTTCATTCAATCGCTTCTGGTGAAATCTCTGCAATTACTACAAATATTACTCTTAGAGGTAATGGTTCATCCAATCAGGCAGGGTAAACGGTTGCTGGCTGAATCGTACAGAAATATTTTATTGCACTCTGACGGACTTACCACGTATGAAATTTCACACGATCTTGCTGAGTATGCATCTGGATTGAGAGCGGAATATAAAATCCGGACACCAGATGCAATTCAACTCTCTGCAGCAATTTTGTATGGGGAAGGTGTGTTTCTTACAAATGATTATAACCTCAAGAGAATAAAAAACATTGATGTTTTGTGCCTTGATGATTACTTGTAAACTACAGCATCGATCTCGCAGTGATGTTTATGGAATTGAACCGTATTATTGATGGCGCAAGGGTGGAGGCACGAAGGCACAAAGTGAAGATCATTCCACACCTACGACCTTCGACATTCGGCGTTCGATATTCAATATTCGATATTCCCTATGGGCACAAGGGTGGGGCCACAAAGGCACTAAGGCACTAAGGCACTAAGTTTGATTGTGATTTCCTGATGGCACAAGCGTTGTTCGCCGAGAACATATCCCCACTTCGATATTCG
>RECI01000002.1 GCA_007694095.1 Balneolaceae bacterium
ACTACAGGGTAAAGGTCATAAGCATCGATAAAAGCCTCAGAGGCACCGGAGCTTTCCGAAAACTCATAACCCCTGCCATAGAATATGCCGACCAGGAGCAGATACCCATGGTGCTGGAAACACACAACCCCTCCAATGTGGGATTGTATGAGCATTTTGGGTTTAAACTGGTAAAAACTATTTCATCTCCTGAAACCGATGTTCAGCAATATTGCATGATCAGGGAACCACAACAGATTACCATTCCGGCACTGGCACCCAAACCTAAGGCTAAAACGGAAAAGAAGCAGGAACTCTGGCCCAGGATGGAAATGATGATCTGATGTTCGAACCTCTGTAAATAGTCTTATTAAAACCTATAGAAGCCTTAAATAACAAAATATCAATGGACAACAACACAAAACCAACCGACAAACCTTTAATCCTGTTTTTCATCCTCAGCCTTCTGTTTATCACCCTGGTGGCCCTGCCCGGCATACTCATAAACTATGGTGTCATTGAACTGGAAATTCCCTTTATTCCCATAGCTATCCTGGGTTCCTGGTCACCCAACCTGGTGGCATTTTTTGTAATTGCCTTTGTTATAAAGCAAAAAGGGGGTATAAAAGCACTTTTCCGTCGCTGGACCATGTGGAGAGTGTCGCCATGGTGGTACCTTGTCGCATTTTCACCCATAGCCGTCAGCCTGCTTGCTGCGTTGCTTTATTTTCTGTTTGACCCCCAGGCCGATGCAACCACAAAATTTCCGGGTGTACCGTTTTTACTGGCATTTATTGTTATCTCCCTGGTTACCGGCGCCATGGGTGAAGAACTTGGATGGCGCGGCTTTGCATTGCCCTGGCTGCAAACACGGTTTAACGCCTTGTGGGCTTCACTCATTCTTGGTGTGATATGGGGATTGTGGCATCTCCCGTTGTGGTTTACCGGCATGGGCTGGGAAGAAACCAGCTTCTGGCTTTTTGCCTGGGTAGGTATCGCCATGACCGTTATTTTAACCTGGATATGCAACAGCACCAGGGGAAATATGCTGCTGGTAACCCTGTTCCACATGTCTTACAACTTCGGCATGGGACTTATTGGGGAACTCTGGAGCATTCCATTGAACAAAATCGTTGAATATTCAGCCATAGGATTCACCGCTTTTATGATTGTGGTAATTGTTGTAAACGGACCATCCAAACTTAGCAGGATAAAAGGCGATCTGCCCATTAACCATGAGAAAAAAACATGGAAAGATATCGATTAGTTAAAATTTTTCTTTTCTTTGACCCAAATATTGATAACACCTTAAACCATGACCAAAAAACTTACACCCGAACGCATCAACCAGTGGGTTGATAAAATCATCAATAATAAGAACATCTTCAACACCATACTTCATGTGGAGAATGAAGACCACTCTTTTGTGCATACCGCTTCGGCAGGCGACATCAACCCCGACAGCAAATATTTTATTGCCAGTACCACAAAGCTTTATGTTACCGCCGTGCTGCTCAGGTTGATGGAAGAAAATAAAATATCGCTGGATGACAAGCTGGGCAAACACCTGCCCGATGAAATGGTGCAGGGACTGCATGTTTTTAAGGGAAACGATTACAGCCATGAACTCCGGGTGTTGCATCTGCTTTCCAACACATCGGGAATACCCGATTACTTTT
Source organism: Balneolaceae bacterium (assembly GCA_007694095.1). Classification (GTDB taxonomy): domain Bacteria; phylum Bacteroidota; class Rhodothermia; order Balneolales; family Balneolaceae; genus Rhodohalobacter. Next base: position 1,659 of record RECI01000002.1, read on the forward strand.
TCCACAAACAACCCGATGGGAAAACAGCAGCCGATGCGCTTATTGCAGGGCATGACCAATCCTGGCATCTTGAGAAAACCCTGGAGGTGGTGAAAACCCTCAAACCCAAATTCAAATACGGCACCAAAGCAGCCTATTCCGACACCAACTACCAGCTTCTGGGCCGCATCATTGAAAACATTACCGGCAAACCCATTGCAGATGTATTCCGGGAATTTATCTTCGAACCGCTGAACATGCAAAACACTTACGTCTACCAGGATCCGAATGATACCAGTCCGGCCCGGTTTTATTATGGCAGTCAGCCGACCTGGTTGCCCATTTACATGACTTCCGTTGCTGTGGAGGGTGGTATTGTTTCTACAGCTCAGGAATCCGCAAAATTTCTGCGTGCATTTTTCGATGGAGAATTTTTCCCCAAAGAAAGGATTGAATCATTGAAAAAATGGAGAATGCTCTTTTCTCCCGGTGTATTTTACTTTGGCATCGGGCTGGAAAAATTGTGGGTACCATGGATTGTATCACCCATCAAACCCATCGGCGAAGTGCTGGGGTTCTGGGGACAAACCAGCGCCTTCTCATTTTACAACCCCAAAACCGGTCTTTATTTTACCGGAACCGCCAACCAGTTCAATGGCAAGGGGCATCAGGCCATTGGTAATATAATATTCAAATGTATTAAGGCGGCTTTGTGATATAAATTGAACATTTTTTATTTTGGAACACAGATAACGCAGATTTTCAAACGCGGATTAAAAAGATTAAATCTGTGAAAATCAGCGTTGCTGAGCATCAGCGTCATCTGCGTTCCATTTAATAACTAAAAGAAAAAAATCAGAAAATGAAAGAAACCGAAATACAGATCATTGAATTATCCAACAGAAAGGACCTGCTCGATGATGCTGT
>RECI01000079.1 GCA_007694095.1 Balneolaceae bacterium
TCCTCCGGTACACCAATCTCTCCGAAAATTTCCATTTCCTCGATTTTTATACCCGAACTTTGCAGGCTTATTGAACGGTTTTGTAATTGTTTGCCGCTGCTGTCGCCATCCGGGCCATAGATAGGGTCGTCAATTATGGGCAGGCCGGCTTCCCTGAGATGCAGACGTATCTGGTGGGTTCGTCCTGTTACCGGGAAGCATTTTACCAGGCTTTCACCATTTACTATCTTTACTCTTTCGATAATTGTTTTCGCTGGTTTTGAACCGGCAAGGCTATAACCGCACTCGAAAACAAATCCCTTTTTTCGCCTGATAGGTAAGTCCACCGTTACGGAGGGTTCAGCCATCCCCTTTACCACGGCATAGTACCATTTTTTTACCTTGTTATCAGTAAACGCAAGCTGTATACGGTTTGCAGTATTCCTGTTTTTTGCTAACAGCACCAGCCCCGATGTCACCGCATCAAGCCTGTGTACTACACTAAGGTTTTGGTATCCCATGTCTTGCAAAATATAATTCAGGGTGTTTTTAAAATAACGCCCGCCCTGGTGCATTGGCATGGGTGCCGGTTTATACACCAGCAGCCAATTTTCTTGTTCGCGGATTACCATCACTGCATCCGGCACAGTGGGTTCTTTTACTGCTTCTGTATAGTGAAAAATAAGCTGATTTGTTCTTAGGATCCGGTCAATTTGAGCCTCACCGTCATCAAGCCAGATCCATTTTTTTTCTATCCGTTTATTCCATTCTCCGGAATTCACATAAGGAAACCGTTCTGAGAGGTAGTCTCCAAGTTTTTTTCCCTCATCGTCTTTTTTTACACACAGGGTACGTGTTAGTGGATAAGGTACTGTAATCCGTACCCTGCTACTTTTGTAGTTCTCGCTGTTTGAAACTGTCATCAAAATAATTGTACCATTTACGGAACGGGCGGAAAGCATTTTCGGCATCAAAGGGACGCTTAAAATCGCTTTGGCGGCACTCTTCGCTGCAGCAGCCCTCCAGGATTTGGGCGCCTTCTTCGGAGCAGATAAAAAGTTTGTTGCATTCCATATTGGCGCAATTGATGTAACTGTCGGCCGGTTTCCCTGTAATTTCACACTGTGCAATCGGCTCAAGTGTTTCCTTATTTACGGGAACTACCAGCCGGTCGTCAAATACAAAGCATTTGCCTTTGAAATGTTTACCGCCTTCTTCTTTTGCGTATTTCAGGATGCCGCCGTGTAACTGGTTCACATCTTCCCATCCTTTCTGTTTCATCAGTACCGAGAATTTTTCACAGCGGATACCGCCGGTGCAGTACATCAGCACTTTTTTATCTTTGGGAATCTCTTTTTCTGCTTCATCAAGCCACCCTGGAAAATCAAAGAAATTTTCAACATCCGGTTTAATTGCACCTTCAAAATGGCCTACTTTGGATTCGTAATTGTTGCGTACATCAATCATTACATAATCTTCACCGTTTTCAATAACATTGCGCCATTGTTTCGGTGCAAGATAGTGACCACCATCTTTAGTGTTGAGCCCGTCATAATGTATAGCCACAATTTCTTGACGAACCTTGCAAATAAGTTTTGCAAACGGTACGGTTTCATACTCATCGGTTTTAAATTCCGTATCTGCGAAACCGTCGATTCCCCATAAAAACTCCCGGTATTTTTGGATTTTTTCGCGGGTACCTCCAAGAGTACCATTAATGCCTTCGCTGCTGATATAAACCCTTCCTTTGAGATTCTCTTCTTTTAACCATTTTTTATGGGTTTTACAGAAAATCTCCGGCTCTTCGATCGGGTGAAAATTGTAATATAAAATTACTTCATACATAAACTCGATACTGCGTTTCAGACGTTTTTTAAAAACTATTCGTTTACCTATTTGCGAATTCATAATTTACAACGATTTTTCACAAGTTTTAAATACCTGCCTTATACGGATGTTCCGGATTTTCCCTGAAAGACACTTTTGGCGCCTGCTGCTAATCATTGGTTTAATTGCGGCAGACCTTTCTGCGCAGCATATCCATGAAGAACATGCAATTTCAAGCCATCCGGTACTAAACTCGATTGAAGAAGCGGCCCTGCTCGGTGTTATAACCGGGGAAAATGCCATCCTCCAAAAAATCTATGCTGGCTATACCCCGGAGCGGCTTGATTCGAGATTTCTTAAGGATAATGATACACCTATACGATGCATGGTGCCTGTACTTACCGAGTACTATCATACCAAGACCATTCTTGATCCGGCTATTGTTGCAGAAATTGAGGAAATTATTCAACCGAGAACAACGCTTTCAACCAAGGCACATATTTCTGATTCAGGCAGGTTTGTACTTTATTATGATGTTGATGGGAACAATGCTGTTCCTATGGATGATTTGAATGGAAGCGGTGTACCCGATTACGTTGAACATGCGGCATTTGCCGCCGATTCATCCTACCGTTACCAGGTTGAGCAGCTTGGGTTTGTGGATTTTTTAAAGGAGGAACCCTATGAGGTTTTTTTCCGGAACTTCCGGTTTTATGGCACTACAACGGCATCAGGCTCAACCACCTCCATAACAGTGC
>RECI01000001.1 GCA_007694095.1 Balneolaceae bacterium
CGAGTGTAACGTCGAAGCGGAACAGTAATTTTCCTCATCACAGCTCACTTTTTTTTGGCCTCGACTTTGTGAATGGAGGAAATTACTGGCAGGAAGGGCTTGATAGAGGACAGATACTTTCTGTGAAAGCAGAAATTATTGAAAGCGGCGGAGACCAGGTTATTATTACAAACGAGTGTCTTTGGGTACGTCCCGGCGCAGATTCACCGATTAAAGATACCCGTGTTATTACAATCAGTTCACCTGCAGTGGATATTTATCAGATAGATTTTGCGATTACCCTGTATCCGCTTCAGGATGTTACAATCCGCAGGAACAACCACTCACTGTTCAGCGGCCGGATGGATCCGGATCTTGCGGTAATCAACGGTGGCAGGATGGTAAATGCTGAAGGCGAAGAAGGTGAGCAAGGTACATTCGGGAAGCCATCTGCATGGGTTTCCTATTATGGCGAACGGGGAGGCAGGTATGAAGGGATGACAATCATGCAACATCCGGATAATGATTGGCCGAATGCGCCCTGGTTTACCCGTAATTATGGCTTTTTTTCGCCCACTCCTATTTATTGGCCTGAGGACGAAAATGCCGGAACCTTTATGAAAATGGGTGAACCCGTACATTTAAAATACCGCGTTTTGGTACATGCCGGTGACCCAACAGAAGCGGCAATACCAGGCCATTATGAATTATTTATAAATGAATAATTAATCTGCATATAAATAACCAAAAAACCATTTAACAGTTAAAATGTCTAAGATGAATAAAAAAATGGGAATGACCAGAAGAGAATACCTGAAAAAATCACTGATAGGTACAGCAGGTATCTTTTTGGCTCCGACAATTGTGCCTTCAACGGTATTTGGGAAAAGTGCTCCCAGTAATAAAATCAATGTAGCCCAGATAGGTTTTGGACGAATTGCAAGAGATCACAATCTGCCAAGAACACTGGAGCAGGATGATGTTCGGGTTGTTGCGGTTTGTGATCTGGACCTGAACCGTCTGAAAGATGGTAAAAAGTTTATAGAAGATTGGTACGCCGAAAACAAAGGAAGTGATAACTATGTTGATGTAAAAATGTACAAAAACTACAGGGAGCTGCTCGCTCAAAGTGATATTGATGCTGTAATTATCAGTACTCCGGATCACGCACATTTAATGCCTTGTGTGGAAGCATCACTGGCAGGGAAAGATATTTACATGGAAAAGCCAATGTCTTTGACTGTTGAAGAAGGAAGATTTATGAGTGATATCCTTCACCGTAATGGTACTGTATTTCAATTGGGGAGTCAGCAGCGGGGGAGCAATCCTTGGCCACATTTCCGCCGGGCATGTGAACTGGTTCGGAACGGAAGGATCGGGCAGGTGCATACTGTTCGTGTAGGTCTGCCAGGAGATCCGCCTGGTGGAGATCCAAACCCAACGCCGGTTCCGGATCATTTTGATTATGATGCCTGGCTGGGAACAACACCTATGGTTCCTTACACAGAAACAAGAGTACATCCACAGGAAGGATACAGCCGGCCGGGATGGCTTCGATGTGAGCAATTCTCAGCAGGTATGATTACCGGCTGGGGAACTCATCATATCGACACCGCACACTGGGGATTGGGTACAGAATATACCGGTCCTGTAGAAGTAGAAGCAGAAGCCCAATTTCCGACTGATGATCCCAATTATGAAGGTTTATGGAATGTCCATGGTGACTTTTTGGTCGAAGCGAAGTATGCAAACGGTGTTAAAATGCTCATTTCCGGTGAATTTGATAACGGAATACGGTTCGAAGGCGATGAAGGATGGATATTTGTTACAAGGGGAGGCGGCCCGGTAACCGAAGATGACCCTGATACCGGTGAAGCCACAAGCGGTCCGTTACGTGCAAGCAGCCGTGTAATTCTTGAATCTGAAATCGGGCCAAACGAAATACAATTGTATAAAGGAGAGGAGCAGCATGCAAATTGGATAAGATGTATTAAAACCCGTGAAAGAACATCTGCGCCACCTGAAATTGCCCATCGTTCATGTTCCGCATGCCTGGTTTCTCATATCGCAATGAAATTTCCACGGAAATTGTACTGGGACCCGGTAAACGAGCGGTTCAAAAATGATGACGAAGCAAATTCGATGCTTTCCAGGCCGCAGAGATACCCATATAAAATATCACAAATACCTGCATTGAAGATGTAGGCCGGCAGCGTTTCCTGCCCTCCCGGGCATACAGCTTGCTCCATGGCAGCTGGCAGACAAAAAAGCTGCATCGTTTTCTGTATATTCAATAGTGGTAAATCGATATTCCAAATAATAATTTTTAACATACAAATCAGTGCCGGGCTGTCTGCCCGGCTTACATTATCAATAAATGAAATCCGGACTTTTTTTAATAACTCTTTTTTTAATAACTCTTTTTTTCTTAACAGCAACTTCATGTCAGAAAAATATGTCATCCACAGAGTCTACAGGTGAATCGCCTGAAGTTCGCCTGATAAATCTTAATCCCGGCCATTTCCATGCAGGTTTGATCCATTTGCATACCTATCCGCAGGTAGACACTGCCG
>RECI01000098.1 GCA_007694095.1 Balneolaceae bacterium
GTCTATTTGAATATCCTCTTTACAGTGGCACCAAGAAAAATTAAACAAACCGGCGAATGAAAAAATAACATCCTCTGTGTACATCTGAGCATTCTGTGGCAATAAAACAATCACTCAACACCATCAGAACCTTTACCATTGATATCCCTTCATAAATCCAATGTAAAAAGTCTTTTAGGCCTATTCTGTTAAACAATGAACACTTTCAATCTCATGTTAAAGGGTCATGAATCCCGTTATACCTAGAAACATGTCGCCAAGCGCGGACCCATTATAATCAATACCACCACGGACAAAAAACGAAGATAAAGCTTTATTTTGAATAATCAGGACAAAACCAAAGAAGAACTTATAAAGGAACTCCAAAATTTAAAACAGACGCTTGATGCATTGAAGATCTCTTTTAAAGAGAGTATCAAAGAACGGAAGTTGACAGATGAAGCACTTGCAAAGAAAGTAAATCATTTCGACGCGCTGGTAGCAAATATTCCGGTAGGCGTATCTGTTTTTTGGTACAGAGCAGACAGGAATATGGAATATGAGTATGTCAGTGACCGATGGTGCGAGATTCATCAAATCAGCCGAGAAGAGGCTTTGTCTGATGCTACTTTAGTGAATAACCTTATTCATAAATATGATCTTGAAGATTTTTTATTGCTTAACCGGAAAGCAGCCCGTGACCATAAACCATTTGTATGGGAAGGTCGTTTTATAATTGAAGGCAAATTGCGTTGGTTTAGCATCGAAGCAGTTCCCCAAGCCTTTAAGAACGGAGATATTCGATGGTATGGAGTTACTAAGGACATTACTGAAAGCAAGCGGACATGGGAGGCCGGCGACAAACTAAAAGATATTATGGCTCAAGCCGAGGATTTAGCTCAATTAGGAAGCTGGGAATGGGATATTCAAAATGATAACTGGATAATGTCGGAAAACTGGAAAAAGATTCATGGAGTTGCTGATGCTAAACTGACAACACATGAGCTCCTGCCAATTGCACATCCTGAAGACAGACCTGCCATTGAGGACGCCTTTGAAGGAGCGATAAAAAATGGAAAATCTTATGATATTGAGCACCGTATTATTCGCAAAGATACAGGAGAGATCAGGCATGTATCTGCAAAAGGATTAACTACATTTGATTCTGAGGGCAAACCGAAATTTATGATTGGCACTGTTCAGGACATCACTGAGCGTAAACGGGCAGAAATAGCTTTGCGCGAAAGCGAAGAAAAATTCCGCACTCTGGCAGATACGGCCAAAGTTGTGATTGATATTGTGGCAGACGAAAAAGGTGCAAAGCGTCTTTATGTCAATAAAGAATGGACACACGTTCACGGATACAGCAAAGAAGAAGCACAAAATTTGAAACCAATAGATTTAGTAGCTCCGGAATACAGACAACAGGTATTGGAAAATGCTGCAAAACGTATGCAGGGAAAACACGTGCCAAGCAACTATGAAATAAAAACAATTAGCAAGAGCGGCGAAATCAAATACCTGGATTTTTCTTCAACGGTTATGAATTTCGATAATCATAAAGCCTTCTTAACTACAGCTATTGATATTACCAAGCGAAAGCAGACAGAAGAAGCATTACGAGAAAGTGAAGAGAAATTGCTTCAGCTTAATGCCCAAAAAGACAAATTCTTTTCAATCATTTCCCATGATCTCAGAAATCCATTTTCGGCCATTATTGGGTTCAGTGAATTGTTGGCAGATCAAATCAAAGAAAATGATTATGAAAGTATTGATATGTATGCAAAGTTGATTGAACAATCCTCAAAACAGGCACTGAATTTATTGATGAATCTGTTGGAATGGTCTCGCGCTCAAACAGGCAGAATAGAGTTTAATCCAGAAAAATTGAACCTGGAAGATGTGATAGAAGAAAATCAGATGCACTTCAGTGCAATTGCCGAGCAGAAAGCCATCACTATAAAAAAAGTTATACCATATGACCTTACTGTTTTTGCTGATAGACCTATGCTCAGTACTGTGCTCAGAAATTTGATCTCAAATGCAATTAAATTTTCAGGTAATAAAGGCAAAATCAAGATTTCAGCTAAGAAAAGCTGTGAAGAAATTATTGTATCTGTGAGCGATAACGGAGTTGGCATTGTACCCGAAAGACTCGAAAAACTATTCCGGTTAGATGAGAGCGAATCAACTCAAGGTACAAACAATGAAAAAGGAACCGGACTTGGCCTTATACTTTGCAAAGAATTTGTAGAAAAACATGGTGGAAAAATATGGGCACAAAGTAAGCCAGGAAAAGGTACAACTTTTTATTTTACTCTTTTTTGTAATTACAATTACAAAAACACTGGAATGTCTTGAATCAAAAAGATATCTGTAACCGATTCCATCTAAACCTACATAAAGAGATAAGTGTATAAAGAATAAAATATTAACGTCGTTATTATGTCCTATAAATGCTAATCTAGCGCTCGAATCAGCATTTAATCCCAAAAAAGCCGTTAGGCCTTTTTTGCCCTCCGGGCCGACCCCGACAGGGCTGTACGGGACAGGCATTGAAACTCAATGAT